>VMCO01000176.1 GCA_008081325.1 Flavobacteriaceae bacterium | reverse complement strand
CAATAATAATACTTATGAAATTGTTAGTGAAGAATATAATTTATTTAAAAATTTAAAAATATTAGGATGTAGTAATGATGATACGTCTAATATATGTTTTAATTCTAACTCTGAATTAGTAAATATTACCGATGTAGCAATTGTAGATTTTACAACATATATAGAGGATGATGTTAACTGCATAAATTTTAAAACAAATAATAAGGTAACTTCTTTTAATGTTTTTAAATTGGGAACACTTAAATAATGGCTAATTATTTTCCAAATAAAGGATTTGGCTTAGTAGAAGCGATGATTGCTATTGGTATACTTGGACTTATCATTTCACTTTTTATGCAGTCCAATGCTATTCAGAATTTTACAATGAAAAATGATAGAGTCACAGAAAAAACTGGTGAAGTTTGCAATTTAATTTTCAATAAATTTAATGAAGAATTTGAAAGTCAACAAGATTATTTTGGTCTTCCAAGAATAGTTAGTACCAACCTTGAAAATAATAGTATTTTAGTAGAGAATTTTAAACAACTTCCTTACTCTGGTGATATCATTAAAATATTCCAAAATGAAAATGAATGGACAGTTGTAAATAGTAATACTAATCCAATTATATTAGAGGAAAATTTAGATACTGAATTTGCCCCTGGATCAAAATTACAAATTATTAAATCAAGATTTCAACCAATAGATGATCTTAGAATACTAGACTTAGATGAGAATGGATTTGGTGACTCAATAGATTTAAATTTATCCAATGATCAAATTAATGCATTAGACATTGAAGAAAAAATAAAATTACTTTGGATAAATATTAAAACTATTGCCATCAATTTAATTGGAGAAGCATCAAATGATAACCTTAGATTTATAAAGGTTATATGTGATGAAGATGATGAAGGGAAATGTGAGAATAATAATAGAAAAATTTATTGTGAGATTGGAAATCAATCCAACCTACAACGCTACATACAAATAATAAGATGAAACTTAATTTTTCCCAACTGAAACCAAAAGGCTTTAGTCTTATTGAGCTTCTTATTTCCCTAGCCATTTTATCTTTTGTAATTGGAGGTTCACTAATTGCTTTTCAAGCTATTCAAAGTAATACAAACTCTAGTATCAAAATTTCAGAGATTAATAATAAAGGTAACCTTTTAAATAATTTTTTTTTAACAGAAATTAGCAAAGCTGGCTCCTATATTCCATATGATAAAAAGCCACCAATTATCTTCACCAGTAGTCTTAAAACAGCGGTTAATGTTGAGTCAGATATTTTATTACTTAACAATTCTTCTAATTTTAGTGAAACTGGAAAGATATTAACTAATAATGAAATAATTAATTATACTAATAAAATTGGGAATGAATTAGTAGGACTTCTAAGAGGTGTAGATGAAACCGAAATTCAGTCACATCTATCTGATAGCAAAGTTTATGATTTTTCCTCATTAAAAAGAGCTCTAAAAGTTGTCAATTCTACTGAAATTTTATTTTGTTACGACAAAAATATTACTAAAAGAAACTTAGTTAGTATTAAATTTGATTCAGATAATAAAAATGTTTTATTTATATCAGCAGAAGATGAAAATTATGATTGTGAAATAGAAAATTTTCCCCCAGTTAATAATGATAATTGGAATATTTTAGATAATAATATTAGTAATATGAATTTTGTTTTACAAGATTTTAATAATTTAAAAATTGATTATGAAATAATTTCTGGTGGTTTTTCTCAATCATTTAATTTGGACATAAATTTATATGAATTGTGATTCTAAGAGTTCACTTAATCAAAACGGTATAGCTTTAACTATAGTAATGCTAATTTGTGTAGCGCTTACAATAGCCAGTGCTACATTATTTTATTTAACATCTGGATTTTCCCAATCATCATTATTAACAAAATTAAAAAAACAAAATAACTATGTTGCCGAGTTATCAATTAAAGAAGCAAAAAAAGAATTAATTAGTAATGTAATTTCAAAAACTCATCAAAGTATTAAAAATGAGCAAAAAATTGTATTTAATGATCTTCAGGAAAAGGAAAAAAAATGTTTAGGGATGTCTAATTTAAGTAAGGATTTTATATATTTTTTTAAACATCAAGATATTAGTGCATTAAGTGATGAGTTAGAAAAATTTTCCTATTCTTATTGGATTCAAAAAGATTCTCAAAAATTTTATCTTTTAAAAACAGTCAAGTTTAATAATCAATGGAATGACAAAAGTGAGGAATTACCAGAAGAGGGACTCTCATTAATTTATTCTCCTGTGAATTATTTCTTAGACTCAAATCTTTTTGGGGGTACAAATCAATCCTTTACACTTGAGTTATGGATTAAAACTTCAGAGGGAGAAAACGATATCATTGAAATTGTAGGTCCTTTAGGAGAAAGAAAGTTTAAATTAGGTAGACAACCAGGCTCAAATCATCTGCATGCAAGTATTGGGCCATTTAATTTTTCTTCATCTCCGCTCGAAGTTAAAAATGATAATTATCATCACATTGTTTTTTCTTG
>VMCO01000045.1 GCA_008081325.1 Flavobacteriaceae bacterium | reverse complement strand
ATCCAGTCGAAAAAATGGTTCAAAGATATCCTGCAGGCTCTTTTCGTTTACACCTTCTCCCTGATCCCAAATTCCTAAATTACAATACTCTTCTTGTATTTCACATTTAATTTCTATTTTGCTGTTATTTGGAGAATAACGAACTGCATTATTTATGAGATTGTCTAGAGCTCTGTCTAGCAAAAATTTTATTCCCCTAATGGTTGTTTTTTGAGCAATGTTTTGTTTAATGGTTATTGTTAAACCTTTTGATGTTGTAAGTATTTTTGATCTTTTTACACAATCATCAACTAAAGTTGAAATAAGGATATCTTCAAATTTATGCGGAAGTGATGGTCGGTCAAAATAAGATAAATGCAATAAATCTTGAACTAACTGATCAATGACAACAACTTCTTCTTTAATTTGATTTAATGATCTTTTATCAGTTGCATCAATTTCCAAAGTTTCACAAGCTAATTGTAATCTTGCTAGCGGGGCTCTAACTTCATGAGAGACATCTCTTAAGAAGTCCTTCTGTTTTTTCAGCAAATCATTTATTTTTAATCCTGAAGTTTTTAATTGACGCGCTAGTTTACCTATTTCATCATTACGCTGAATTATCTTACTATCTATTTTCGTAAGGAAATTTCCCTCGCCATGTTTACTAATTGCTAGTGCAATATCTTGTATTGGACGTACCGTTTTCATAGCCAACCACCAAGAAATTAAACTAGATACAGCAAGAGCAGCCAGCAATACCCAATATAGTCCAAATTTTTTAAAGAGTGTCCATAAAAAAAGCGGTGTCTGCTTGTTGTGGTAATAAATTAAAGAGAATATTTCACCTTGATTCGTAATTATTCTTCGTGTGAGTCTTGGGTAAATTACTTCTGACTGATTTTTAAGTGTGCTGATTTCCTCAGGTAAAGTTCGACCTAGCATATCAACTCCCTTGGAATCTATAAGATAGGCCTCCCCATATTCAGTAATTGGTGATCTAAGTAAAAGAATTTCTATGTCACTTTTATTATTAAGTGCATCTTCTAAATCTTTTGAAAGGTTTTCAAGAGGATAACTCGGACGCCCACCAGTATCAGAGTAAGACTCAAAAATAGACCATTGTTTCATTAGAATAACGCTAGTTAAAAGAGTACCAACAATTGCTGATATTAGAGCAAGCCAGAATGTCCAGACTAAATTATGCTTCATTATGTTAATGAGTAGCCTTTACCTCTTTTTGACCTAATTCTATTCCCCTTAACGGGATGTGGTCCTAATTTTTTTCTAAGGTTGCTGATGTGAACATCTAAACTTCTGTCTTCCGGAGTCATATCACGATTTAAAACATGGTTGTACAAATACTCACGAGACAGATAATTATTTTTTGCATTAAGGAATAAATTAATAATATTAGATTCTACTTCTGTTAATTTTATACGTTTGTTTCCTACTTGAACCATACATCGATCATGAAGCAACTCAAGATCATCTTGTACAGTTTTATTTTCTGTGTGATTAGATGTATGCCTCCTGTTCAATGCATGTAAACGAGCGACTAACTCCCTTGCCCTAAAGGGTTTTGTGATGTAATCATCTGCACCTAAATCCAACCCTTTAACTAATTCATCTTCTTCATCTAAAGCAGTCAACATGATGACTGGAGTTTCACATATCGTGCGAATTTTAGGTAAAAAATCAAAGCCATTACCCTCTGGTAACATGACATCTAGCAGCACAATGTCGTAGCTTGAACATCTAAGGTTTTTTTCTGCACTTTTAATTCGGTGCTCCATCTCCACATCAATATTAAATTTCTTGAGGAGAAATTTAAGTCCAGTTGCATAATCTTTATCATCATCGATTAGGAGCACCTTCATATCAGATTCGGGGAGAGATGTGAATTTCCAATGATGCATATTGCTCTGGATTTACTTTAATTTTCGTTCATTATTTTTTTTATTTCCTGTCTCAACTTCTTCCTTTTTATTTCATTTCTTAGACCTCCTCTCTTTTGTCTAAGTTCAGAAATATTCACAGGATTCTCAACACGCCAATTAACTTGTTCTTGAGTTGGAAGTGGTTTTCTGGAAAGTTTATTTATTCTTTCCTCTAAAATTTGTGCCCTTTCATCTGTTAGTTTTCCAGAAGCAAGTATTTCAGTCATTCGATCAATTAGTCTATTACGAACCATTTGAACATCTTCTACAGTTTTGATACTTTGAATTTCAAATTCAGAATTAGCCATTAATGGCATTGAGCTCAAAACTGCTAACGAAATTAGTAAATATTTTTTCATAAAAAATCTCCATTTTGATTAAAAGATAAGACAATATTTTAAAGAAAAAGTTCTGTTTAATATTTTAAGATTTGTAAAGCCTGATGAATAAGCAAGGAGGCTTTAAGTCGTTTTTAAGATAAGACATTTTAAGAATAAATTAAAATTCTGGGAAAATTGCTTATTGAATTGGGACAATAGTAAGGTCTTCGATATTCCCATTTATCTTATAGCTAGATTTTGAAATCTGAATTAGGTCTTCTTCCA
>VMCO01000077.1 GCA_008081325.1 Flavobacteriaceae bacterium | reverse complement strand
AATCAGATTATTAGAATTTACAACTTGACTTTCATTTTCAAATGAAACATCGGTTGCTTGTATTCCATCATTAGCAAATTCACCGACTTGAAACACCTGATCTCCAACAGTATATTGAAATGCAACAGCAAGAATCTCATCATTATCTAATTTTTGTGTTAGAGAAATATATCCAAGTTGTGGATGAATTTGATAGTCTATATTTTCTGTTAATTTTTGTGCATTTTCCAATTTGCCATAATCAATTCCTTCATTAACATTAGGGACAAGTATTCCCGATTGAACAGATGCAATATCTCTTACTAAATTTGTTAATTGTGACTCTGCATCTCCAATTGCAGTTGGGTCATAAGCATTATTTGAGTTATCAGGATATGATTGAGGTGGTGAAAAAATATTAACAGATGAAGATGCGTTATCAGTTTCTCCCAAATCTTGAAAAGCTAATATATTTCTTACATCATCTATTTGATTATTTCTATTTGTTACCCAAACCTCAGCTCTTGTTATTTGAACATTGGAATTTATATATGGATAATTTGATAATGATTCGTCGTACTTGTTTCTAAAATAGTGACTTAAAAAAAAGTGTCTGTTTTCATCATAATCTAAGGCTCGAAATTCAAACTCCTGAACTGTACCTCCGCCCTCAGAAACAACAGATCTAGATTCAGATTTTTGTTCTGAAAAAATGGCTTTTACTCTGGTTTTACCAAACTTAAGTTCAGTCTTTACCCCAAAAAGACTTTGAGCTCCAGATATAAGAGAACTATTTAACGGCATACTAACATTACCTACCTCAATTTTTTGAATTATATCATCCTCCGTAGGCTCATATTCTAGTTTCAATAGATTTTGAAAATCAAATGAAGATTGAGTATCAAAATTTGCGTTTACTTGTACTCTAGTACCAACCTTTCCAACTAAGCTTAATCCAATTCTTTGATCAAAATCAAATGTTAAATTACTTCTGTTCCTTGGTGAAAAAGCTGGATTATCCTGTTTAGTATAAAGAACTCCTAAATCAACTTCTAATGAACCTTGAGGAACAACCTGAATTGAATTTCCTCCAAAAATTGATTCAAACAATTGTGAATTAACATAAATCTCAGGAATTAAATTTCTTTGACCCTCCTCAGATCCATCTTTTTTTCCTTCAGCAGCATCAATTTTAGATTTATAATAATCTTTTAAATCTTCCTTTAAAACAAGTTCCTGATATTCCTGAGGTGTTAATATGATAGGATAACTGATATCATACTCGCCTACCTTTACATTATAATAGTATAAATCACTTGCTGCATCATACTCATAGTTTTCAATATAATTTGAGGGATTAGGAATATTGATTTGACCTAGGTCAGCTTGAACTTCCTGAGCACTAACTTTAATTACTAACAATAATGGAAGTAATCCTAACAAAAAGGTTTTAAAATTGAAAGTAGCTAGCATTAAGTAAATTAAATATTTTTCAAAGTCTCTTTGATTATTTCCTCTACAGTAATATCTAAATTATCTTTTATTATTTTGTCGACTAATCTCTCTGCAGATTTCTTATTAATTCCAAGAACCTCTAAAGCAGATAACGCTTCTTCTCTTGTGGTATTGTTTGAATTAACAAAAGCTTCATCAATATCATATATTTTTAACACTTTATCTCTTAATTCTATAATTAATCTTTGTGCTGTTTTGCTTCCAATACCTTTAACTGACTGAACTATTGAAACATTATTTGAAGAGATTGCATCAATTACTTGTTCTGGGGTAAGTGAAGAAAGCATAGTTCTGGCAGTGCTTGTTCCAACACCACTAACAGAAATTAAAAGTCTAAAGATCTCTCTTTCCTTCAATGTGTAAAATCCGTAAAGAGAATGAGAGTCTTCTTTAATTTGAAGATGTGTATATAATTTAATATTTTCTTGGTCAGGTATTTGAGAAAATGTAGTCAACGAAATATTTATCCAATATCCAATTCCATTTGTTTCAATCACAACATTAGTTGGAGATTTTTCTGATAATCTTCCTTTTATATGGGTAATCATTATTCTTTAATTATAAAATATTTTTGATTAGCAAAATAATCTAAATTATCTAAAAAATTTAGTTTTATTTTTTTTTTATAAATTCAATATTTCGTTTAATTCCATCAAAGCCAGCTCTCTTCACAGCAGAGTTTTTAAAAACTTTATTAAAAGTTTCTTTTGTCATCTCAATCCAGTCATTTTTACTGATAGATAAAAATTCATCTTTTGGATTAAATAGGGGTTCATTATGAGTTCTAGAAAATCTATTCCAAGGACAAACATCTTGACAAATATCACATCCAAAAATCCAATCATCATATGTGTTCTTTGCATAATCAGGCATCTTGTCCTTAAGCTCTATAGTATAATAAGAAATGCATCTGCTTCCATCAACAGTATAGGGCTCAGATATAGCGTCTGTGGGACATGCGTCTATACAGGCTGTGCATGACCCACAATGATCAGTTTCGATATAATCATAATTTAGGTTTATATCCAAAATAATTTCACATAAGAAAAAAAAAGACCCAT
>VMCO01000135.1 GCA_008081325.1 Flavobacteriaceae bacterium | reverse complement strand
TCAAGTAAATTATTATAGCTCAAGTCTTTGCCGCTAAGCTTTGTGAATAACTCGTTTAGTTTACCCTTAAAAACTCCGGTTTGATGAGGATTTTCGCCGTAACGCAGGCTTAAGTTTTCTGTTCCATCAAAATAATTGAAAATCGCTGAATCATATTCAGAGGAAGTTTGAAATGAATTCCTAGCAAAGTATTTTCTTTCATCTAAACTAAGCAGTCCGTTATTTTCTTTATAAACTTTTAAAAAAGAATTATAATCATTAACTGATGAAACACAAACCACATTTTTGTGATTTTTTGCAGCAGCTCGAATCAACGCAATACCACCAATATCAATTTTTTCGATTATTTGATCTTCAGTACCTCCATTTTTTACAGTTTCTTCGAACGGGTATAGATCAACAATAACTAGGTCAATTGAAGGAATTTCATATTTTTCTTTCTCTTCAATATCTCCGTTGTTTTCTCTTCTGTAAAGTATGCCACCAAATATCTTTGGGTGTAGTGTTTTCACTCTTCCTCCAAAAATAGATGGATAGTCAGTTATATTTTCAACTTCGATAACATCATAGCCAAGTTTAGAAATGTAGTTATGGGTACCACCAGTTGAATATAACTTCACTTTATTTTTGACTAACTCTTTTACAATTGGTTCAAGCCCTTCCTTTGAAAAAACTGAAATCAAAGCAGATTTTATTTTGACATTGTTCATAATTTCAAAAATAATTAAATTGAAATACGAATTATCCTTATTTTTAACCAAAGAATTCAATTTTGTTAACACTTACATTTAATAAGTTCTTCTTAGAAAATTATGCGTAAAATTCATGTTAAAAATATGGTTTGTTCAAGATGCACTGAAGCTGTTGAATATATATTTAAGGAACAAGGTGTTGTGATTAAAAATATAGAACTTGGGCAGGTGATTGTAGATGAAATTACAGAACAACAAATTTTATCAATTGAATCTAATCTTAATCAGAAGGGATTTGAGATTTTAAAAGAGAAAAACTCAATTTTAATCCAGAAAATAAAAAATATAATCATAAATCATGTTGAGTCTCATCATGAATCAAAACAAAAATTTTCCGAATTTCTTTCCAAGAAAATCGGATATGATTACTCTTATATAAGCAGAATATTCTCTTCAAATACCGGATATACAATTGAAAAATATTTTTCGCTGCAAAGGATTGAAAAAACCAAAGAATTAATAAAGTACGATGAACTTAATTTAAGTGAAATTGCTTATAAATTGAATTATTCAAGTGTTGCACATTTGTCCAAGCAATTCAAACAGGTAACAGGGATGAATCCTTCAGAGTTTAAAAGACAACAAAACCTCCAAAGAAAAGGTATCGATCAAATTTGAAAAAATTTTATAAATATATTCTGTTATTATATAAGTTTTTAACCCAACTCTTTAATAATTTTACATTATAAAATTTTTCAAAATTGATTAACAAGAATTATTTTTTTATAGTCTTATTTCTTTTCATTTCATCCTTTGTTTTTTCTCAGGAAATAAAAGGTACGATTCTAGAGGTTATTGATAATAATGAGATACCTGTTGTTGGAGCCAATATATATTGGATAGATAATTCAGGTGGTACAATTTCGGATATTGACGGTAAATTTAAATTGGCCAATCCTCAAAAAAGAAAAAGCTATGTTGTTAGTTTTGTTGGATATAAAAATGATACTTTAAGAGTCGAATCATCAGATGCTAAAATTATATTAAAAGCGGATTCAGAGTTAGATGCGGTTTCCATTAGATACAATACTAAATCATCTTCTGTGTCTCTGTTAAGCTCTGCAAATATCTTGAATATATCATCTGATGAATTATTAAAGGCAGCATGTTGTAATCTTGCTGAAAGTTTTGAAACAACTCCTTCGATTGACGTAAATTTTTCAGACGGTATTTCTGGAAGAAAGCAAATTAATATGTTGGGTTTGAGTAGTCCAAATATATTGATGTCTATTGAAAATATTCCTTCCATTAGAGGAGCTCTTCAATCATATGGTCTAACATATATTCCTGGGACTTGGATAGAAAGCTTACAGGTTGCAAAAGGATCTGGTAGTGTGGTAAATGGGTATGAAAGCATTTCAGGCCATATTAACGCTGAGTTGCGTAAACCATTAACAGATGATAAGTTTTTTTTAAATCTATTTGCTACTCAAATGGAGCGTTTAGAATTAAATGCGCATTATACAGCTAATCTAAATCAGAAGTTAGATTACGGACTATATTTTCATGCAAATAAAAAAGATACTAGTGCCGATAATAATAATGACGGTTTTAGAGATGAACCAACTGGTCAACAACTAAATATTTTAAATAGATTTCAATACACAAATCTTGAAAAAGGGCTTGTTGGTTTTTTTGATTTTAATTATGTTATTGATGAACGAGTTTATGGGGAAAACGAATACATAGATGGAGTCATATTTCCAGATAATCAAAATTATTGGGGAGGTAAAACCGACTCAGAAATTGTAAAAACAAATTTTAAATTTGGCTATGTTGACCCTGAAATAACGTATAGATCCCTAGGAATTCAATT
>VMCO01000147.1 GCA_008081325.1 Flavobacteriaceae bacterium | reverse complement strand
CATTTAATTTAGTCTCTTTTTCTCAGGAAAAGACAGCAGATTCAACAAAAGTTATTGGCTGGCAAAAATCTGGGAAAACAAGTTTTCTAATCAATCAAACAGCTTTCAGTAATTGGGTTTCTGGTGGTGAGAATAGTGTTGCAGGAACACTTTCTGTAGATTATAATTTAAATTACTATAATAATGGATGGTCATGGGATACCAAAATGATTGGCTCCTTTGGTGTAAATAAGAATAGCGACAGTAAATTTTTTAAAAAAATTGATGACAGGATTGAAGTTAACTCCGTTATGGGTAAGAAGTTTATTGAAAAGTTTAGCTTTTCAAGCTTTTTAAACTTTAAAACACAATTTGCAAAAGGGTTTAAATACTCAACAAATGAGGATGGAAATGAAATAAGAACAGAAAAAACAAGAATATTCTCTCCAGCATATATTCAGCTTGGAGTTGGAATATATTGGAAGGAAAGTAATTCTCTTTGGGTAAATTTTGCACCGGTAACAGGGAGGTTAATTCTAGCCAGTAAAAAGTTTACCAATGATTTAAGCGAAGGGGAAGAATATTTTGGTGTACCAAGAGGTCAAAATTCAAGATTTGAGCTAGGGGCATCAGTTAGTGCTTTCTATAAATTTGAGCTAATAGAGAATATTATTCTAGAACAAAGAATTAACCTTTACTCAGATTATCTGTATAAAGCAGACAATATTGATGTTGATTATACTCTTTCTGCCTTCATGAAAATTAATGATTACTTGTCTACTACTCTAATTATGCAATGTATCTATGATGATAATGCTATAAAAAAGATACAGCTAAGAGAAGTGTTTGGTCTAGCTTTCGTCATTGATATTCTTGAAATACCAAAAATTATTTAACTATCTGTTTTTCATTTTTGCTAGTAATCTTAGCAACTCTAAGTATAGCCAGATCAATGTTACGAGTAATCCAAAGGCACCGTACCATTCCATATACTTTGGAGCTCCATTTTCAGATCCTTCTTCGATGAAATCAAAATCAATAACTAAATTAAGTGCTGCTATTATTACAATACCAAAAGATAAGCCAATACTTAACATAGAAGAGTTATTTGGACTTAATAGAGATATGCCCGAGCCAAAGAAACTCATTATAAAGCTTATTAAGTAAAGAAGAAATATTCCACCCGTTGCTGCAAATAAACCTAACTTAAAATTTTCAGTTGGCTTGATAATTTGTGACTTATAGGCAAATAGTAAAGAAAATAATACCAAAACTGTTATTGAAATAGCTTGTAAAACAATGCCATCATATTGAACATTGTATATGTATGATAATGAACCAAGTGCTAATCCTTCAAGAACAGCGTATAAAGGAACTGTGTAAGGAGACCACTCCTTTTTGAATATTGTAACTAAAGCTAAAATTAAACCACCAACAGATCCAATCATAATCATACTTTCCATTCCTGCAGAAAATGTATAGTATGCAGCAATGATTAATAATACTAATGAGATAGCCGTTTTGTCAACAGTTCCTTGAATTGTCATAGTTTTATCTATAAATAACGAGCTATTTTTCACTGGATTCTTGAAAGTATTGGAATTTAATGCAGGGTTAGATGTTCTGTAAGAAAGATGCGTATTTTTCATTTTTTAGTCAATTTATGCCCAAATTTAATGAATTTCATCATTTTTTCTTAAGTCATTGTTAATCATGCTTTAACAGGTGTGAATTTGATAAAAAAATAGCTTAAAAATTGTCGATATCGCAAAAAAAAAGTTGTTTTTTAAATTATTTCGTATATTTGCTTCATATTAACTAAAAATTGATTTAAAATGAAAAAAATAACACTTTTTATTTTAGCATTATCATTGTCTTTTGCAGGATTTTCTCAGGATGGTGATTCAGATTACAAATGGCTCGTAGGAGCTCAAATGACTGGCGCTATGTATGCTTCTTCGGATGCTGCTGACGGTGGTTCAGTTATGGTCGATGCACTTTATGGTGTAACTGACGATTTAATGGTTGGTGCAATGATAGGCTTAAACTTCGGAGATTTCGAAGGTGAAGAAATTCATATCGGTGCACGTTACTACTTTGGCGATATTTTTGCTGCCGCTTCTTATGATTTAGGTGACTCTGACACCGGTGTTACTGTTGGATTAGGATTTGGTTGGGATGTTGCTGATAATGTGGAATTTGCTCCACAATTGTCATACAATCCTGATATGGAAATCACTGCTTTAGGTATTGGTTTCGCAATCAGATTCTAGTACGTCACTGATTAAATAATTAAAAAACCGCCTAATAGGCGGTTTTTTTTATTTATCAAAAATAAATTCAGATATTAAGCTGACCATACTATTGTCAATCGGAAGATCTGGATTTCCATAAGTTTGTAAATTCAATAAGCGGTTATCACTGGCTTGCCTGAAAACGTGATTCATACCATCTATTATCTCCAATCTAGAATTCTTTGCAGCTTTATGCAATATTAGCGCATCATTTACTTCAATTTGGATATCTGTATCACCTTGAATTATCAAAATAGGCATATTTAATTTTGAGATTTCAACTGATGGATCATAGCGGGAT
>VMCO01000194.1 GCA_008081325.1 Flavobacteriaceae bacterium | reverse complement strand
AAAAAAATTATATATTGAAACTGGGTTAAACAATCTAGGTAACTGAAGTCTGTATATATTAATATCTAACTTCTTAAAATCATTTTCTAATGACTTAAAATTTTTTAAATCAGGTCCTAATACAATTATTGAAACATTTATATCGTCAGCAGTTTGCAATTTACATAAATCTAATAAATGGTTTTCTGCCCCACCACCTGAAAGAGTGTTAACTATATGACAAATTTTCATTAATTAAACCTAGGTGTGATCCAAGTTGACTTGTAAGGAAATAAAGACTTCGAAAAAATCACCTTTTTTGGAATAGGTGTGAATGAAATACAATTTTGTTTATTTATATTATTACCTAAAGGAGTAATCAAATTTCTTTCCTGTAAAGCTTTCTTTAAATTGTACAACTCACTAATACTTTTAATTTCGTTTAAATAAAATTTCTCACCATTAATTTCATAAAAAAAATTACTTGTCTTATTTTTGTTTACAGCATAATTAATTGACACAAAATTATTTAGCTCTTCTATTGAACAATTAATAATTGATTTATGTGAACTCACTTCAATATCTTCATAGTCAACAAAAATAACATCAAACACTTCATCTACTTCATTTTTTAAAATATATTCAAACCTATGATGACCGTCTAAAATAATTAAATTACCCTCTAGCTCAATAGATTCATTTCTTGCTGAAATCTTAGTTCCTAATATTATCGGGTGATTTTTTAATATACTGTAAGTTATATTATTTTCATTTTGAGTCTCTTCATGAGGAAAAATTTTACTCTTATTTTCAAATAAGTTTAACTTACCAACAAATGCTTTTGCCTTATAATCTTTGAAAACAAATGATTCAACTTTATTTATTATCATTTTTCAAAATAAAATCATTTATTAGGGACAATAAGTCATCAATCATATTTATTGTAATGCTGTTGTAATTACTTACCCTTATGCCACCAACGCTTCGATGACCATTAAGTCCAATAAATCCATTTTCCTTTGCAAATTCAAGAAATGCTTTATCGTAATCTTTATTTTTAAAATTAAAAATAATATTTGATAAACTTCTAAATTCATCATTTACAGGAACTTGGATTATTTCTTCATGACTGTCTAAAAATGCATATACTGATTCAGACTTTACTCTGTTTAAATTTTCAATATACTCCAATCCTCCTAGATTTTTCATCCAGTTAAGCATCTCATACAATACATAGATTGAAAAAGTTGGTGGTGTGTTAAATAGTGAGTTTTTGTCTAAATGATTTTGTAGGTTTAAATAACTTGGAATGTTTTGAACATTTAATTTATTAGGATCAAAAATTATTATAGTTAATCCAGGTATACCAAGATTTTTTTGTGCTCCTGCAAATACATATTCGACATTTTCCCAAGAAAATCCATAAGAACAGATATCTGACGACATATCTATATATAGTTGTTTATTGAAACTGTTAAAATTTCTTAATTGAATTCCATTAATTGTTTCGTTTGATGTTAGAAACATTTTATCCTGTTTGGTAAGGCTTATTTCTTCGGTTAGTTGTTTTAAAGTATGATTGTTGTATGTAATGTTATTTAAATTATTAGCAAATAATAAATTAAAATCATCATATGTTTTTTTTCCCCATGTACCAGTTAACAAAAAAATTATGTCTTTGTTTAAATTTGGAAAATTAAGAGGTAGAAATGAATTTTGAAAAGTTGCACCTCCCTGTAAAAAAACGATTTCATACTTGCTTGGAATATTTAAAAGCTGAGAAAATAAAATTTTAGAATTATTTACAATATCTAAAAATTCAGAACTTCTGTGAGAAATTTCAAGAATTGAGTACCCTAAGTTGTTAAAATTTTCGATACTACCTTTTATGGTATTAATAACTTCATTTGGTATTTTAGATGGACCAGCAGAAAAATTATTTATTTTCATTTTTATTAATTTTAAACATTGAACCAAGAAAAAAACCATATATAGGCAACAAATCTTCATAAACACTTAATGAAATAACAATCAAAAACAATAAAACTTTAAGGCCTGTCTTATAACTTTTTGAAAAAGCAATTATTAATATCATTAACAAAAGAACAATATATAAAACTCCTACAGAAAATAAATTAAATAAAAAATTATTTTGAAGATTGATATTTTCATAAGTAAGTGAATATCTTCCAGTTCCAAAAGGAGCTGACAAGTATTTTACTTTTAAATATTCTGGTAAGGTTCTATTTATATAATAAGTTTTTGATAACACATTTTTAGAAAGAAATTTTGTATATTCAGAATTAGCATTTTGAAATCCTAGATTGAAACTATTAAAGAGTTGTGCTTGTAAAAAATCTAATGTATCCTCCTTTTCTGCATCATTTTCAATCTCAACAGTGAAGTTGATTTGAAACGATTCACTATTTATCGGATCTATCTTTTCAGTTGAAATTTTATTTTCAGCATCTGGACATGCAACGTTGTCAGGACTTATATCGCACTCCCTTAATTGAATTAAGAAAAATATTGAAAAAACAGTAAATAATATTATATGTTTTTTACTAAATGATTTATTTATAATTTCAAAAACTAAAAAAATTACTATCAAAATTCAAA
>VMCO01000145.1 GCA_008081325.1 Flavobacteriaceae bacterium | reverse complement strand
ATTTTTAATAATTTACAAAATTCAACAGTGTCTAGCTCTTTCACCAAACCTGGAATAATCATTACATCATATGAGGGTTGATTAGATACTAAAAGATTATCATTTCTATCATAAATATAGCCTCTTTTAGGGTATGTAAAAACCTTACGAATAGCATTGTCTTCATAAATTGAATAAGGCTCAGATGCATAAACCTGTAAATAAAACAATCTTAATATGAAAATAAAAGAGGTGGAAATTACAATTAGAAGTAAAAGAAATTTTCTCATTTATGCCTGTTAATTATTAACTCAAAAAGAATATAAATCACTATGAATGTAAAAACTAAACTGCTGAAGGTGTTTTTTAAAATCAAAGATATTTTTGACATATCAAATACTTCTAACCCAAATAAAATAAAATGATGAATAAAAATAATTGATAGTAAGTAGAATAAGTTTTGTTTTAACTCAATTGAGTTGAATTTAACAACTTGATGCTCATATGCCATGCCAAAAAAAAGTTTCAGCAAATTAGGCCTTATATACGATATTATTAAGGTAGATGCCGCGTGAATTGCATGGGTATCAGAAAAAACATCAATAATTAATCCGTAAACAAAAGCACAAAAAATAAAAAAAGATCTATTATTTTTTAAAGGAAAATATGCAATAAAGAAGATGTAAATAAAAGGATTAATTGAGCCTAAAAAATTAATATTATTAAAAAATAATCCCTGTGCAAAAATTAACACAACTGCTAAAATTATGTTAGAAAATATTCTATTCATCTAATGAATTTATTTCTCTTAAATTATTATTTTTTAGAACATATAGCTTCTCAATATTTGTCATATCTGTAGCTAATTTAATTTCCAATTCAAGATAATTTTCTGAATTATCTAGTTTGTATGAATCAACATAACCAACCGGAATGCCTTTAGGAAAAATTAATGAGTTGCCTCCAGTGACAATGGTATCTCCAATTGATACTTCTGCCTGTTTTGGTACATCTTTTAGTTGAACCTTATTTATATTTATACCATCCCATGAGAGGATTCCAAAATAGTTTGAGTTTTTAAATTTTGCATTCAACAGAAAATTGGTATTTAAAATTGAAATAAATCTAGAGTAATTATATGTTGTTTTATCAATGATTCCGACAACACCATTTGAGGAGATTACACCATTATCGATATCAATACTATCCTTTTTACCGCTGTCAATTGTAATAAAATTATTGGAGTAAGAATAGCTATTTTTAATCACAGAGACTGAGGTAACATCAAAATTAACTTTTTCAAACTGATCAACTTTCTTTTTATTTGTGTTATAAAGAATCAGTCTTAATTTCCTATTTTCTTCAGTAAGGATTTTATTTTGATATTCTAAATTAAAATATTTTGAAATTGTAAATTTTGTATTATATAAATGGGAGAATAAAGTATTGCTAGAATTTAAAAATCTACTTTTATTGTATTCGTTATAACTAATATTTATTGATAGACAGATAAAAAGCAACGAAAGAAATAAAATAAAATCCTTATTTCTAATTAAGAAATAAATAATTCGCTGCATATTAATCTAACTATTTTATAAGCACACTCTTATATTTTGGAATATTTTTAAGCACAATACCTGTTCCTCTAACAACCGCTCTTAGGGGATCTTCTGCAATGTATACAGGTAAATCAGTTTTTTTAGAAAGTCTTTTATCAAGTCCTCTTAACATAGATCCTCCTCCGGCTAAATACATTCCTGTATTATATATATCTGCTGCAAGCTCAGGTGGTGTCTTTGATAGAGTTTCCATTACTGAGTCTTCAACTCTTAGAATTGACTTTTCAAGTGCCTTAACAATTTCTCGGTATGAAATTTCAATTTGCTTTGGCTTTCCTGTCAACAGGTCACGGCCTTGAACACTCATCTCTTCTGGCGGATCATCCAAATCTTCAGTTGCTGCACCAATTTGAATTTTAATTTTCTCAGCGGTTCTGTCTCCAACATATAGGTTGTGTTGAGTCCTCATATAATAAATGATGTCGTTGGTAAAAACATCTCCTGCAACTTTTAGTGATTGATCACAAACAATACCACCAAGAGCAATTACTGCAATTTCTGTGGTTCCTCCACCAATGTCAATTATCATATTACCCTTGGGTTGCATAATATCTACACCAATACCAATTGCTGCAGCCATAGGCTCATGTATTAAGTATACCTCCTTGCCATTAACTCTTTCAGCAGATTCTTTAACCGCTCTCATTTCAACCTCGGTAATACCAGAAGGAATGCATATAACCATAATCAGCGAGGGGGAAAATATTTTATTTTTAAGAGTAGGGATGCTTTTAATAAACAAATTTATCATTTGTTCAGATGCGTCAAAGTCAGCAATTACACCATCTTTTAATGGTCTAATTGTTTTAATATTTTCGTGAGTTTTACCCTGCATTAGATTTGCTTCATTACCTACTGCGATTATTTTACCAGAAATCCTATCTTTTGCAACAATCGATGGACTGTCTACTACAACTTTATCGTTGTGAATAATTAGAGTGTTAGCTGTACCTAAATCAATCGCAATTTCTTCCGTTAAAAAATCAAAAAATCCCATAGGGT
>VMCO01000124.1 GCA_008081325.1 Flavobacteriaceae bacterium | reverse complement strand
TAAAGTATATATTTGTTTCTTGAAAAACTATGCATACATTCTATGATTAAAAATATATTTTTTTTCATTTTATTTAGCTTACTTGTATGTGACTTATCTTCACAAAATCAACCACCAGTTATAACATCAGAAGGTAATTCAACTTATTGTCCTCAAACCAGTCAAGACATAGTTACATTTTTTAATATAGAAGATCCAGATGACACAACGCTTGATGCGCTATACATTCAAATTTCTGAAGGATATGCCCCTGGTGAAGATCAATTATTTTACAATGGTTCAAACCCAGATTTGAATACAACATGGAGTTTTAGTGAAGGAAAACTTGAAATTGCAAGTTTAACTGGTGAAGATCTTCCTATTAACGATATTATTGATGCTGTTTACGAAGTTACTTTCTCATCAACTAACCCAAACCCATCAGATAAGTCATTTTCATTTACGATTGGTAACGCAAATTATCTTCCGTCAACAGGTCATTATTATATTTATTTTGAACAAACAGGTATTACTTGGATTCAGGCTCGACAAGCAGCTGAAAACTCTAATTATTATGGGCTTCAAGGATATTTAGCGACTATTCTTTCTGAGGAAGAAAATCAAATTTCAGCTGAACAAGCTGGAGGTGCTGGATGGATTGGAGCAAGTGATCAAGGTATTGAGGGCGAATGGAATTGGGTAACAGGGCCCGAGGGATTAGAAAATGGAGGTAATGGTATTCAGTTTTGGCTTGGCGAAGGTGCACCTACTGGCGGTGGCCCTGTAAATGGTATGTATAGCAACTGGAATAATGACCCTGCTGAACCCAATCAGAGTGGAAATGAAGACTACGCTCACATTACCGATGATAGTGTTGGTCTTGTTGGTTCATGGAATGATCTATCAAATACAGGTGCTAATAACGGTCCGTACCAACCTAAAGGATATGTTGTGGAATACGGAGGAATGCCTGGAGACCCTGAGTTAAATCTTTCATCCAGCACAACACTTTTAGCACCTCCTATTATAGCAATAGAACCATTTGTGGGAAATGATTGCTCACTAATTTCTTTAAATGCAACATCAGAGGATGGTGATGGTTCGGTATTTTGGTTTGAGGAAGAAAATGGAGGTGATCATATTTTTTATGGATCAAATTATGAGCTATCATTAGAACCTGGAAATTATTCCTATTGGGTTTCACCCTTTCAGAATGGAGAATGCGATTCATATAACAGAATAGAATTACCTGTTGTGGTAAGCTCAGGAATGCCAGAAATTGTAAATCCAAATGTAACTATAGATCAGGAGTGTTTTACAGTTGAAGAATTGGTAACTGATGTTTTAATAAACAATCCTTGTGCTAATGTTAGTAATATAACCTGGAGTAGTGGAAATGATTTTGGTGTAGTAAATGGAATTGGTCATTTTCTTGAGCCATCAGGGGGATTTCCATTCAGTGAAGGAATTATTTTATCATCTGGAAATGCTTTAGACGGTTCTGGACCTAACGGAGCTGCAAGTACAGGTGGATTTAATTGGCCGGGAGATTCAGATTTGGACGGATTAATTGACGATGAAACAAACAATGCATCAATTATAGAATTTGATTTTGTACCTATTTCAAACGAGCTAAGCTTTAGATTTATTATGGCTTCAGAGGAATATAATGGTAATTACGAATGTACATACTCTGATGTATTTGCATTTTTATTGACTGATCAAAATGGTGTCACCACAAATTTAGCAGTTTTACCCGATACAGATACTCCTATTACAATTACAAATATACGACCTGATACTGGTAGTTGCGAAGCTGTAAATCCAGAATACTTCCACGGCTATATACCTCAAGGCGAACCTGATATTGGATATGATGGGAGAACAATTCCACTCATAGCTAAAGCTGATGTTAATATTGGGGAAACTTATCATATTAAATTAGCAGTTGCTGATGCGCTTGACGATATTTTGGATTCAGCTGTTTTCCTTGAAGCAGGAAGTTTTGACTTGGGTGTAAATTTAGGTGAAGATATTTTGATAGGTTCAGGAGATGAAGAATGTATTGGAGGTGAGGTTATATTAAATACTCAAATTGATGATACTTCATTAGAAGTTTCTTTTGACTGGTTTAAAGATGGTGCAATTTTAGATGATGAAAACTCTTCCACATTAGTTGTATCCGAAACCGGAACATACTCTGTAGATGTTATAATCGGAGATGATTGTAATACAGCTGATGAAATTTTGGTTGAATTTTATATTCCCGAAGAAGTTGAAAACTTAGTGACTCTAAATGCATGTGATAATTTTGATGTTGATGGTGACGGTGTATTTAATTTGAATGAGCAAAACAGTAATATATTAGATCAATTAACCTCAGATGAATTTACAATAACTTATTATGAATCTGAAGAAGATGCTATTAACGATGTAGATAGTATTGAAAATCCAGATTCATTTGATAATACGATTCCTTTTTCTCAAGAAATCTTTACCAGAATTGTTCCTGATTCTAATCCAACCTGTTTTTCGATAAGCAGCTTCTTAATCGAAACTATAAGTCCTCCCGATGTTATAATTCCTGAGGCATTAGAGGAATGTGATGATGATTATGATGGTT
>VMCO01000103.1 GCA_008081325.1 Flavobacteriaceae bacterium | reverse complement strand
TAGAGTTATCTTTGTGTTTGTTTTGTCTCCACTAATTCTCTGTTTTTACTTTTGATTCTCCGTATGGCTTGAGCGGTTTTCATTCTGAGTTTTCTTTTCTGGAAGCGTTATTTATTGGATTGCCATAGGCAGCTGCAGTTGATGAAAATATAATATTTTTTAAATCATGTTTATAACAAGTTTCAAAAAGCTTAATTGCATTCTCAGTGTTGTTGATAAAATATTTCTTTGGATTTTGAACTGACTCCTCAACTTTAATAAAACCAGCAAAGTGCAAAAGTATATCAAATTTTTGTTGTTGCAAAACTTTACCAATTTTCTCTTCGTTGTTAATATTGCAATTTATTAATTCTATCTTTTCTGGTATTAAATTTTTATTCCCAGTTGATAAATCATCAATAACAACAACTTTGTGTCCTTGTTCAAGAATTGAGAGCAGGACATGACTCCCAATATATCCAGCCCCTCCAGTAAGTAGAATTTTCATTACAGATGTAATTTATACATTATCTTTTAGAGAATATCTGACTTAGTTTAAATATCCAAGACTTTGAGATAATTTTACAGAGTATTCTTTTAAAAGCTTTGTAGTCTTTGATAAATTTATATCATTTTTAGATGATTTATTAATACGTTGTAAATAAGGTATTGTAATTGCTGCAATCGCGTAGTTGGTATGATCAAAAACAGGAGCAGAAATATTGGTCACGCCATTGACCTGTAAACTTTTTACAACTTCACATTTGTTCTTTCTTATTTCGTGAATTGTTTTGGATGTAAATTTTTTTTCAAGAGAGTCATTGGTTCGATTTGATACTCCTTTTTGAATCTTCATATAAAATTTTCTTCGTTGCAATCTTCTAATTCTTTCTTCTTCTGCTTGAAAAGAAAGAAGCACTCTTCCAGAAGAAGTTTCTAATAGGTCAAAGGTTGTGCCGGTTGTTACTGAATAATTGAAAGGTGATGGACTATCTTCTTGGCCAATAACCAATAATTTACCTGCATAATAAATTGATAAATGAACTGAATGATTACAAAGTTGCGCAATCTCTCGCATTACGGGTAAAGCTTTTTGCATTAGATTTTTTATAGGTTGATTTTGCGATCCTAATTGAAGTAATTTGAAAGATAACTTGTAGCGTTCATTATTTGTATCAAATTCAATATAATTTCGTGATACCAGAATATTCAACATTCTATAAATTTCATTTACTGATCTGTTTAGTTCTTTAGCAATTTCGGCTTGACTGAAACCGTCTGAAGATTCGGAGAGTAACTCAATAATATCGAGTCCTTTTTCTAAAGCTGGGGCACTATAATTTTTTTTTGTTTTTACCACTTTTTCCTAATAGTTAACTATAGTCCCAGGATTTTTATTTGAGTCTAAGCAGGCATAAACAACAGCCATTGTTTCATACGCGTTATCGACTGAATGTAATAATACTTTATCTTCGCCAGCAGCAAACCTTTGAAGACTTGACATCGTTCCAACAAAAGCATCAGGAAACCATGTTCCTACATTATTTACTTTTGTCCACTCAACTCCATTTGTGCTAATTTCTATCTCTTCTGGCTCTCCATTAGGATAATTTAAGAGTAAACCAAATTTTATATATGCAGCTCCTTCTAACCCTTCCACTCTTGCATAGGCATGAGAATGTTTTGTTCCATGTTTATCAATATCATGTGTGTGATTGATGGATAGACAACAACGTACTTCTTTTTCGTAATTTAAAATAATACTTGATCGGGCATCGGCAAGTTTTGGAACTGTTGGGTGTTTTACGGAATTACAGTGAACACTTTTCGGGTTACCTAATACAGATCTGATCCAATCAATATAATGAATAGAATGAAGAGGTACTTCAACGTTATCTAAACTTTCAAGAAAAGGCCACAAATGCCACGGCGTCTTTACACTTAAGCTAATCTCTAGTTCTGTAATATCTCCAATCATCCCTTTATTTATTGCTTCTCTTAGAGCAATCATCATTGGGCTAAACTTTAATTGCAAATTAACACAAGCAATTATGTTTTTTTCTTTTATAATTTTTTTTATTTCAGCAGCATCTTCCATACTATTGCCCATGGGTTTTTGAAGCTGACAAATAGAGTTATTAGGAAGCTTTTTTACAACATTCAAAAGAACTTGAGGAGGAACAGCGATGTCAAATACTACGTCTTGTTCCATTAATGCTTCCTCTTCAGAGCTGTAAATTTTTTCTATACCAAAATTCTTTTGACAATTTTCTGCTTTCTCTTTTATGGGATCATAAATACCCAAAACTTTAAATCCCGCTTTTTTATATGCTGGTAAATGAGCATCACTGACAATTCCACCTGCACCTATAATTACGATTGGTAGCAATTTTGTAGGCATATCAAGAGATGTAGGTAAATTAGAAATATCGTTAGAAGAAAATTCAGTCATAATTTATTGTAATTAATTCCATATATAAAATCAAACTTTATATTTGAATATACTGGTAAAATCTTGTTATACTGCATTAAATTTAAAGTTGAAGTTGCATGTTGATTTCACGGAAAGGAAAGTATGGCCACACAACGATACGGAATGGCAGTTCGCTTAAAAGATGAAAAGAGGGAATATTATAT
>VMCO01000154.1 GCA_008081325.1 Flavobacteriaceae bacterium | reverse complement strand
TATTCAATTGAAATTGATTAAATTCAATTAAGTCAAGTAATGCATATGGAACTCCAATTAAAATAGTTTTTCTTTCTTTTTTTATGTCTAGTTCAATTAGTTTTTTTGATAGTTTAGAATAGTTATCAAGATAAAACCCACTGTCTTTTGATTTTGATAATTTGATTAATTTTTCAAGCATATATATTAATGAGGAGTCGTTATTTTCATAATAGTTTGGCAAAAGACCAATGATTGTGTAGTTGTTTATTTCACCATAATTTAGTTTGAAATTTTTGATAAAAGATTCTTCATATAATTTTAGATTAGAAATGAAATGTTTACTTCTTGAATTTGTTGTGGTTCCACTACTTAAAAATACTTTTTCAAATTTATCGACTGACAATATTTTTTTTGTCTTAAAAAATGAAATTGGTAAAAAAGGAATTTCATTTATTTCGTTTACTCTGGTTGGATTTTTACAAATCATGTTACAATAATTTTGGTATACGTAGTTGTTTTGATATTGAAAATTATATATATCCAAACATTGTTTTTTAAAATCCAAATGATTTTGAATATCAAAAATTTTTTCAAAATTATGCATACGTTAAAAATATATTATTAAAATGTTAAGTAGAGATTTTATCTTTTTTTTTTATTAAATTTAAAATAAAACAAATTTAATATTTTGGGTTCAGAAAATTTTAAAATTCTATTAGTTGATGATGAGCCTGATATTCTTGAGATTATTTCTTACACATTAAAAAGTGACGGGTATCTTGTTTTTACTGCAGAAAATGGGATTAAAGCAATTGAACTAGCAAAAAAAGTAAAACCTCAATTGATAATTTTAGATGTTATGATGCCGGAAATGGATGGTATAGAAGCATGTGAAATTATAAGGAATGATTCAGAAATTGGAAATTCTTTAATAGTATTTCTTTCTGCTAGAGGGGAAGATTATAGTCAAATAGCTGGTTTTAATGCTGGTGCTGATGATTATATAACAAAACCTATTAAACCCAAAGTTTTAAAAAGTAAAATTAAATCCCTTTTGAGAAGACTTTCTCAGGAAGAAAGAGATTTAATAAAAATAGGCTCTTTAGTTATTGATAGATCCGGATACAAAGTGTCTCTCAATGGAAAAGATATTTCTTTGCCTAGAAAAGAATTTGAATTATTATTTTTGTTATGCTCAAAGCCTGAAAAAGTTTTTAAAAGAGAATTTATATTAGAATCAGTTTGGGGTAAGGATGTTGTAGTTGGAGATAGAACTATTGATGTCCATATTAGAAAATTGAGAGAAAAAATTGGTGATTCGTACTTTAAAACAGTTAAGGGAGTTGGGTATAAATTTCAAAATTAATGCCTTCAAAAAACAACTTTAATCCTTATAAGTTTTCTTTATTTTCATCCTTATATATAACAATAGGGGCGTATTTTGTATTTAATTATAGTGACTTAACTATTTCTTTAAGATCAGCTTTAGTTTCATTTTTCATTTTTGGTTTAAGCTTTCTAATTATTCAATTAAGACTAAAAAAACTATTTTTTGAAAGGGTTAAACAAATTTACAAGGACTTGGAATTTGAAACTGACTCCTTAATTCAAACCTCAGTTATTGATTCAGACATAAATTCTTTGACAAAGGA
The DNA here is from genome assembly GCA_008081325.1 of Flavobacteriaceae bacterium. GTDB lineage: Bacteria > Bacteroidota > Bacteroidia > Flavobacteriales > Flavobacteriaceae > MED-G13. The sequence continues at coordinate 982 of VMCO01000154.1, read as the reverse complement.
TTTAGGTGAATTCGTAAAACTAAAAAAATCTGAGATCGAAACATTAAAAAGAGAAGATGTATACCGGAAAGAGTTTGTGGGAAATGTTGCTCACGAACTTAAAACACCGCTTTTTTCAATTCAAGGATATATATCAAATTTATTAGACGGTGCAATGGATGATAAAGAATTACTTAAAAAATATTTAAAAAGAGCTGAAAAAAGTGTTGACCGACTAACATATATAATCAAAGATTTAGATCTTATAACTCAATTAGAATCTTCAATGCTAAAACTAGAAATCACATCATTTGATATCGTTAAATTAGCAGTAGAGATAATTGAGGATTTAGAAATTAGTGCCTCGAAAAAAAATATAAAAATCATTTTTAACAAAACATATGATACCGAAATTTTAGTAGATGCTGATAGAAATAGGATAGAGCAAGTATTGACTAATCTCATAACAAACTCTATCAATTATGGATCTGAGAAAGGAACTACGGAGATTAGTTTTGAATCTGATGAAGAAAATATAATGATAAAAGTTAATGATAACGGTGAAGGTATAAATGAAGAAAATATGCCAAGACTTTTTCAAAGATTTTTTAGAGTAGATATTAGTAGAAGTAGAAGTCAAGGTGGTTCGGGGCTTGGTTTAGCAATAGTTAAGCATATTATTGATGCTCACAATGAAAATATTTATGTACAATCAACTGTTGGTATTGGAAGTGAATTTTCTTTTTCTTTAAAAAAATCAAAAGTCTCATAAATCAATTGTCTTGGGTAGTAAAAATAAATTAAAGAGGTTCTCAGAAAATTTGACATTCAAAAATGTTATTCAACCTGAACGAGATGTAATTATCAATAACAATTTTAAATTAAAGGGAAATTGGAACAAACTAATCTTTAAAAATAAAAATCCAATTGTAGTTGAATTGGGTTGTGGTAAAGGTGAGTATTCAGTAGCTTTAGCTAAAAAAAATCCTGAAATAAATTATAT
>VMCO01000046.1 GCA_008081325.1 Flavobacteriaceae bacterium | reverse complement strand
ATGGTTATTATATAGAATATCATCCAAAGCCTATTAAAGGTGATTGGAATGGATCAGGAATGCATGCTAACTTTTCAAATGAAACTTTAAGAACATGCGGTTCTAAAGAAACATATGAGAAAATATGTGAAGCTTTTAGACCAGTGGTTGATGAGCACATCGCTGTATATGGAGCATATAATGATCAAAGACTTACTGGATTACATGAGACACAATCTATAGATCAGTTTAGCTATGGAGTTTCAGACAGAGGAGCGTCAATTAGAATTCCTATTATAACTGTTGAAAATGGTTATAAAGGTTGGCTTGAAGATAGACGTCCAGCGTCAAATGCTGATCCTTATAAAATTGCAGCCAGAATTATTAAGACAGTCAAGTCTGCTTAATAAAACTTGTTAAATTTTTTAAAAAAGGGAACTATGAAAATAGTTCTCTTTTTTTATGCAAACGCTTGAAAAATAAAGATAAAATAACACACTAACATAATTACACCCTTGTACTTTGATATTTTATTTTTTTCAGGAAGGATTGATAAAATTATAATTAAGATTGCAAACAACAACATCCAAAATATATCTCTTTGAATGATTTCCTGTGCGACAGGAATATTCTTAATTAGAGATGTAATTCCCAATACAGATCCAATATTAAAGATATTTGAGCCTATTAAATTTCCAACAGATATTCCTTTTTCGTTTTTTGCTATTGCCACTAAAGAAGCTGCTAATTCTGGGATACTTGTTCCGATTGCAATAATTGTAACAGAAATAACTGCCTCACTAATACTAATTTGCTTAGCAAAATTTACTGCACCATCAACCAAAAATTCAGAACCATAATATAGGGCGAATGATGAAATAATTAACCAAATAAAAATTTTAAAATTTGATACTAATGATAATTTATCATCAACATCATTATAAGTTTCATTTACGTTAGATTTTTTTAAAACATTTATAATAAATAATATCAAAATTGATATTAATATAATCCCTTCTAACTTATCTAAAATATTGCCCGTATACAAAAATAAGGAAAGGACAATCGAAAGGAAAAACATCCAGGGCCAATCCCTTTTAAAAAATTTCTTATCAACCGAGATATTGCTAAGAACTGCCACTAGCGCTAAAACAAGTCCAATATTAGCTATGTTAGATCCAATTACATTATTTATTGCTATCGATGGTGAATCATTAATTGCTGCATTTACGCTTACAATTAATTCTGGCAAAGAAGTAGCAAATGAAACAACGGTCATTCCAATCACAAACTTTGAAATATTAAACCGAAAAGAAAGTGCAACTGACGATCTAACAATAAATTCACCTCCTACAACTAGTAAAAGAAAACCTAAAAAAATAAAGATTAAGCTCATCTATTTAATAATGATTTTAGAATTTTTAACTCTTTTATTGTTTGATATTTTCATTAGGTAAATTCCGGATTCTAAATTTAAACTTATCGAATTTATATTATTTACTTTTCTGTCATAAATTTTTTTACCGGTTAAAGAAAATAATTCAATTCTTTCATTTTTAAGTTCTTTACTAAAATTTAATATACCGCTTGAAGGATTTGGGGTAATAATCAAATTTTCAGCCGTAACATTATTTATACTTAAATTTTCATTCCAATTCTGACCGACATTATCCCCCCAAAGAAAATTAACTAAGCTTGGGTGATCTATAAACGGATTTCTGTTTTGTTGAAATCCAAATATAACCTCATTACGATTTACCTCAAAATCATCAACTGGATCGTCAAAGTGCCATTGAATTAAAGATGAAAGTTTACCTAAAATAGGATCGTTATTTCCTGGAGTTGTATAATCTACCAACTCTAAATCAAAACTATTATTATTATGATCGTAACCTGGATCATATCGAACAACCATATAGAATAAAATCCTAGCGATATCTCCCTTTACTGAATCAGACGGCTCCCAACTATCTGAATCTGTTAGGCACTCAGTAGCTTCTGAATGTTGACTGCCTCCAAAATCAAAATCTTTAGTACCCCTCGAAGTATTCACAGATCGGTCACTTGGCTTTAAGTTGTGAACATCTGTATACGCGTTATCATCTTGATCTGGAAAACCGTGAGATTTTGGCCAAACGTGCTCTCTATTCCAAGAATTATTTTGTGTACCGTTACCATTTTCATACTGGGAATAATTTCCGGTACCGTCTCTATACCCTTTTTCTTGTGAGCGACCCGTATATACAAGAATCATATTATCATGATTTTGTGGGTCTTGATCTGATAATTGTAGAATATCCCATGTATCAGTTGAAGATGATGTGTATGGAAATACTGTATGATTAGAAATTATCTGATAAAGTGCCTCTTTTAATTGATCAGATGACTTACCATTAGCTTCCTGGTAATAATCCTGAGGAATATTTGATTGAACTATTCCGTATGTTGGGTTAAATGAGGACCCAAAATCAGACTGTGCTTGGGCATTTAATGTTATTGCAGCAAATAGTAAAACCAGAAATCTCATTGCCCCAAAGATAATGCATTTAACAATTTAATTTTTTTTTAACTTTCAAAATATTGATCTGAATATTTAAAATATTATATTTCATAAAAATTAAACTATGAAAAATCTACTATTATTGATCTTA
>VMCO01000091.1 GCA_008081325.1 Flavobacteriaceae bacterium | reverse complement strand
AGCACTGGTCTCCAAAACCAGGTGTCGGGAGTTCGAGTCTCTCAACCCGTGCAAATAAATATAATATGACAGGAATTGTTAAATATGTTAGAGAATCATTTGAAGAACTAAAGTCACATGTTAGTTGGCCTAGTTTCAACGAGGGATTAAATTTGACAGTTTTAGTTGCTGTATTTTCAGTGATTTTTTCACTGATTATTTGGGGATTAGATACTGCTTTCAGTAAACTAATTAAAGAATTTTTCAATCTATTAAGTTAAACTATTTATGTCTGATAAAAATTCACTTTTTAAATGGTATGTTGTTAGGGCTGTGAGTGGTCAAGAAAATAAAATTAAGACATATATCGAAAATGAGATTTCCAGAGTTGGTATGGATAGCTTTATTGAGCAAATTCTTGTACCCTCTGAAAAAGTAGTTCAGATCAGAAAAGGAAAAAAAGTAACCAAGGACAAAACTTATTTTCCTGGTTATATTATGATTAAGGCTAACTTAACAGGTGAAGTACCACACGTTATTAAGTCCGTAACTAATGTTATTGGATTTTTAGGCGAAACTAAAGGTGGAGATCCAATTCCACTACGTCAAAGTGAGGTGAACAGGATGCTAGGTAAAGTAGATGAGTTATCCTTACAAGAAGAATCAGACATTGTAATTCCATTTATCCACGGTGAGAATGTGAAAGTTATTGATGGACCGTTTAACGGATTTGATGGAACAATTGAAAAAATAAACGAAGAAAAAAGAAAACTTGAGGTTATGGTTAAAATATTTGGTAGAAAAACACCACTTGAGCTTAGCTATATGCAAGTTGAAAAATTATAAATGTTACATAATATAAATGATACTATAGCTTCCAATAATAGGATCATTGAAACTTAAATTAGTAATATGGCAAAAGAAATAGATAAAGTTCTTAAGTTACAAGTCAGAGGAGGTGCTGCAAATCCATCACCACCTGTAGGTCCTGCATTAGGTGCTGCTGGTGTAAATATCATGGATTTTTGTAAGCAGTTCAACGCTAGAACTCAGGACAAACCAGGAAAAGTTTTACCGGTGGTTATTACAGTTTATAAAGACAAGTCATTTGACTTTGTGATTAAAACACCGCCAGCAGCTGTTCAACTTTTGGAGGCAGCAAGGGTTAAAAAAGGTTCTGGAGAGCCAAACATTAATAAAGTTTCTAAGGTTACGTGGGACCAAGTAAAAGCAATTGCTGAAGATAAGATGGTTGATTTAAATGCATTTACTATTGAATCTGCCATGAAAATGGTTGCTGGAACTGCGAGATCTATGGGTATAAATGTTAAGGGAGGTAAAGCGCCTGAATAACTTAAATAAAAATGGGAAAATTAACTAAGAATAGAAAATTATCGGAAGCAAAAATTGATAATACTAAGTTGTATAATTTAGATGAAGCATGTTCCTTGATTAAGGATATTACTACAACAAAGTTTGACGCATCTGTCGATTTAGCGGTAAGATTAGGAGTTGATCCTAGGAAAGCTAATGAAATGGTAAGAGGTGTTGTTTCTCTTCCTAACGGAACTGGAAAGGACATGAAAGTTCTTGCTTTAGTTTCACCTGATAAAGAGGATGAAGCTAAAACCGCAGGGGCTGATTATGTTGGACTTGATGAGTATATTGAAAAAATTAAAGGAGGATGGACTGATGTAGATGTTATAGTGACTATGCCTAGTGTCATGGGAAAACTGGGTCCCTTAGGAAGAATATTAGGTCCAAGAGGACTAATGCCAAATCCTAAAACCGGAACCGTTACCATGGATGTAGCTAAGGCAGTCTCCGATGTTAAGGCAGGAAAAATTGACTTCAAGGTTGATAAAGCAGGAATTGTTCATGCACCAATCGGTAAAGTTTCTTTTTCACCCGAAAAAATTGCTGGTAATGCAAGTGAATTAATTCAAACATTAATTAAACTTAAGCCAACATCAGCAAAGGGAACTTACATTAAGAGTATTTTTATTTCATCAACTATGAGTCCTAGTTTAGCTATTGACCCTAAAATATAATTGTAATTATGACTAGAGAAGAAAAATCAGTAGCGATTAACGAAATACTTGAGGTATTAAAGTCAAATCAAAATATTTATTTGGCTGATATTTCGGGTTTAAATGCTCTTGAAACCTCAAATCTAAGAAGAATGTGTTTTAAAGCTGGTGTAAAATTATCAGTTGTAAAAAATACTTTGCTTGAAAAAGCAATGGATGATTCTGAAAAAGATTTTGGTGAATTAAAAGAGACGCTAAAAGGTAATACTTCAGTTATGATTGCTGAAGTAAGTAGTGCACCAGCTAAGGTTATAAAGAATTTTAGAAAAAAATCTGAAAAACCGGTACTAAAAGGTGCAATGATTGAAGAAGACATTTACATTGGTGATGATCAACTTGAAACATTGTTTGCAATTAAGTCTAAAGAAGAATTAATTGGAGACATTATTATGTTGTTACAATCACCAGCTAAGAATGTGATTTCTGCGCTTTCATCAAGTGGAGGGAAACTTTCTGGAATTCTTCAAACATTATCAAATAAATAATAATAAAAGTAAAATAAAAACAGAAAAATGGCAGATTTAAAAACTTTCGCAGAGCAGTTAGTAAATTTATCGGTAAAAGAGGTAAGTGAGTTAGCTGACA
>VMCO01000076.1 GCA_008081325.1 Flavobacteriaceae bacterium | reverse complement strand
TGACAATTCATTGTATAAATTAAAAAATTCGTTTTCTTCGATGTATTCTTCTACTGCCATAAAATCATTCATGGAAATGGTTTTATCCTCATCGTAAAAGTCCTTTATTAATTGATACTTATTTTTCAGATAATCTATCGGTGAAGTATTAAGATTTGATATGATAGAATCATACTCAACTTTATCAATATCAGAATAAATTGAGTATGTTTTTCTTATCGAATTTGGGACACTCACAGATGGTAGAATGTAATGATTTTCTTTGTCAAAAATCAAAGACTCAAATTTTAAATTTTTATTATCAATCGAATCTAAAGATGCTGTTAACTCAAGAACATTTTTATATATACTTTCAAAATCTTTCTTAGAAGAAGATAAAGTATAAACTATTTTGGAGTTTACCTTAGATAAGTTCTCACTTAAATATCTACTCATGTTTTCAGAAATTTTAGGACTTATAGAAATTACTCCTCTTATTTGAGGATTATCTTTCAAAAGAAAAAAATTAGCAAAATTTGCTGTTCTTTCTTGACCGACAACAATTCTAAAATTTGAAATTCTATAATTTTTAGAAAAATACGGAATTAACTCATTGACAATAAAATCGTAAAAAGAAGCAGTTGATGTAATTGGAGTATGCGTAATGTTATCAAATACGCTTGAATCTTTAAATCTGGAATCTTTTTGCTTAATTCCAACAACCAAATTCTCTGGAATATCTCCCCAATATGATAGATAATCAACACTGCCTGCAACTATATTAAACATATAATCTCCGTCCAGAACAATCATTAAAGGGTAATTTTTTTCTAATTCAATATTATAAGATCTTGGTAATTGAATTTCTAATGATCTTTTTTCGCTTAAAAATTTTGACAAAATAGTATCATTTACTCTTGAAACATATAGAGAATCAAGGTTTTGTGAACTTAAAAAATTTATCGAAATAATAAATAAAAATATATTTAAAGAGTGTTTTATCATGACTTATTATCGTTTATGAAAGGTAAGATAAATAAGGACAAACCCCCAAAAATTACAACCATCATCGTTTGAGATAACCAACTTACCCAGCCGAATGCCAGTCCTGTACTAGACTGAATTCCATACCAACCTAATGATTCCTCTACAGCTAATGGGTAAATCCCTATTCCGCCATTAGAAAACATAATAGATAAAGCTGCTAACGTAAATGAAATCATTAACTGAAAAAATGTCACCTCATGCAACTGTATAAATGCTTTAGATGTAGCCCAAAACATGAGAATATACATTAGCCAAATAAATATGCTATGTAAAATAAATAGGTTTCTATTTTTCATCTTAAATATAACTGTCAAACCTTCTACAATTCCAGAGAAAAAATTTATGATTGATTTATAATATTTAGATTTTTTTATCATTAAATAACATATAAATAATATTGACGATATCGAACCTAAATAGATAAAAATTATCGAAATTTCTTTATCAGAAATTAATAAAATAAACTTCTCTGAAATCCTTTGAAATTCAATCGTTAATCCAATGCAAATTATTATCAAAATACAAATAACATCAACTGCTCTTTCAGCTACTATGGTTCCTAATGTTTTTTCAAGTGGTATATTCTCGTATTTTGAAATCATTGTTGCTCGTGCTAAATCACCAGCTCTAGGAATTGTATAGTTAATTAAATAAGCCGAAAAAACAGCTAAAACACTATTTATAAAACCAAGCTTATAGCCTAATGGATTAATTAAATATTTCCATCTGTATGATCGTGAAATATGACTCAAGGCTCCTAGTATTATTCCTACGATAACCCATAAATAATTTATTTCAAAAAAATATTGTGTGAAATCAGAAAATTTAATATTTCTAAAAGAAATGTAAATACAAAACACACCTATAAAAATTGGCAAAAATATCTTAATATAATTTGTTATTCCTTTACTCAAATCAGGTTAATAAATTGTTTTCCTCATTTGGAAAAATTATACTTGGTTTAAATCTTTTAGCGTCTTCAAGCTTCATTGATGTATATGTAATAAGAATCAAAACGTCTCCAACACTAACTTTTCTAGCTGCTGCCCCATTTACAGTAATTTCACCAGAGCCCCTTGATCCGGGAATCACATAAGTCACAAATCTTTCTCCATTATTATTATTTACAATATGGATTTTTTCTCCCTCAATAATATTAGCAGCATCCATCAAATCTTTATCAATTGTTATGCTTCCAATGTAATTTAAATCAGCTCCTGTCACCTTTACTCTGTGAATTTTAGATTTTAAAATTTCAATATTCATGAATATTAATAAAGTTTTATGTTGTCGATTAATCTAACTCCAGAAATATAAGCTGCAATAAAAGCTCTGCACTTCTGGGTTTGTTTTTTTTTGATTGGTCTTAAATTTTCCTCATCAGCAATTACAAAATATTCCAATTTAATGTCTGAAATTTTTGAAAGGCTGTCAGTTATTATTTTTTCTATTTCATCAACACTTAAAGTGTCAATTTTTTCTTTTGCAAAATTAAGCGCTTTAAACAAATTTGTAGCTATTTTTTTGGATGAAAAAGTTAATTTATTATTTCTTGAACTTAAAGCAAGTCCTTCAGATGATCTTATAGTTTCACACCTAATTAACTTTATTGATAATTTTTTTTCTAAAATAAG
>VMCO01000048.1 GCA_008081325.1 Flavobacteriaceae bacterium | reverse complement strand
GTTACTACTAGTTGACTATGTTAATGCTTTCTATGACAGTATTAATGAAGTTATTAGTGGTGACTTTTCAAATTTATAAAATGATGAACGTATCAATTATATAAAAGTTTTATCAGTGTTTACTCTTGGGTCAATAACTGGACTAGTTTCGTTATCTAAAATTTTAGGTTATCTATTGAGTAAATTTAATCAACTTTGTAATTCTATTATTTTTGGTTTTATAATAGGTTCTTTAGGTGTAATTTGGCCTTGGAAATCCACTTTAAGTATTGAAAATGAATATAAAATAGTAAGATATCTTCCCGAGATAAATTATGAAACATTTTACGCTATTCTATTCATATGTACTGGGATAGCCATAGTTATATTTTTAAGTAGTTATGAAAAAAAGTAAAACCTTCGGACTAATAGGAAAAAACATTGATTATAGTTTTTCAAAAAGATTCTTTATAAAAAAATTTGAAAAGGAAAATCTAAATCACAGCTATACAAACTTTGATATTAAAAATCTATCAAATATTGAATCAATTTTACAAAATGATAAATTATCTGGGTTTAATGTTACTATTCCCTATAAAGAAGATATTATAAAATTTCTTGATGAAATTGATGAGGTAGCAACAACTATTGGGGCGGTAAACACGATAAAAAAAATTGATAATAAAAATATAGGCTACAATACCGACCATTTAGGATTTGAAAAGTCATTACTTTCTTTGACTGAAAAGAAAAAACCTAAAAATGCGTTAATCCTTGGAGGTGGAGGTGCTTCTAAAGCAATCAAATATGTGCTAAAAAAATTAAATATTAATTATAAAACCGTTTCAAGAGATATAGGTAAATCTGAATTTATTTATGAAAATTTGAATAATGAGATAATAAATAGGTTTAAATTGATAATAAACTGCTCCCCTGTTGGAACTTTTCCCAAAATAAAAAACTGTCCAAATATTCCTTACAACTCTTTGACTAAAGAACATATTTTGTATGATTTGGTTTACAACCCAATTGAAACACTTTTTTTAAAAAAAGGAAAGGAATTGGGATGTAAAACAAAAAACGGTTTAGAGATGCTTGAAATTCAGGCAAATGAATCATGGAAAATATGGGATAATTAATTGATCGTTCCTGAACCTATCAGCTCATCATCAAGATACCAACTTACAAATTGACCACTTGTAACTGATGATATTGGTTTATCAAATAAAATATATAAGCCTTTTTTAAATCTATATAAAGTACCAGATTGTAAAGGCTGCCTATATCTAATTCTAAATTCAATTCTCATCGTTTCATTTTCATCAATTTTTAAATCTTCTCTAATCCAATGAATTTCATTTGCAGTTACAAAAAGAGATTTTTTAAATAATCCGGGATGAGACTCACCCATTCCAACATAAATTATATTTTCAGAAACGTCTGTTTCAATAACAAAAAGTGGCTCACTAAAACCTCCAATATTTAACCCTTTTCTTTGACCAACTGTGAAATAATACGCCCCATTATGTTGGCCTATTTGATCACCATCTTTTGATGAAAATGAAAACGGAGCACTTAATAACTCTAATTCCTGTTCTTTGGATCTTACTTCTGTTAAGTCAACCTTTATTCCTTTAAATTCAGCATCAATTATGATTACTTTACCTTTTTTTGGAGTAAGTCTTTGTTTTAGAAAATCTGGTAGTTTTACTTTTCCGATGAAACATAAACCCTGAGAATCTTTTTTATTAGCAGTAATTAAATTATTTTTTTTCGCAATATCTCTTACTTGAGATTTAGTTAGATGTCCGATGGGGAAAATAGCTTTAGCTAGTTGTTTTTGATTTAGTTGACATAAAAAATAAGATTGATCTTTATTATTGTCAACACCAGCTAGCAACCTGTATATTTGTTTATTATCCTTTTTAATTTTATCTATCTGACAATAGTGGCCAGTGGCTATATAATCTGCACCTAATTTAAGTGCTATATCTAAAAAGATGTCAAATTTAATCTCACGGTTGCAAAGGACATCTGGATTCGGTGTTCTTCCATTTTCATATTCCTTAAACATGTAATCAATGATCCTAGAATGATATTGTTCACTTAAATCAACAGTTTGAAAAGGAATTCCTAATTTATCAGCAATTAACATTGCATCATTACTATCATCTAACCAAGGACATTCGTCAGAAATGGTAACACTTTCATCATGCCAATTCTTCATAAAAAGTCCAATAACTTCATATCCTTGCTTTTTTAATAACAAAGCACTTACACTTGAATCAACGCCTCCAGAGAGACCAACAATAACTTTTTTCACAGTGTAAAGTTAACAATTAAGATGTTAATTGGAATATGTCTTGTATGATGGTTTGATTGGAGATGAAATCTCAAACAATTTAGAAGATTTTTGCGCTGTTATCATTATATTTTCAACCTTTGAAACAGTGAAAAAATCTCCTTTTTTTAAATCAAATTCTTTTAAAGAAACTTCACCATCAAGTGTAAAGAAAGAATGAATTTTATCATTTTCAATTTTAATATTGACTGATGATGATTTATCAAAAAAATATTCATTAATAACTATATCCTCTGAATCCATCCACATTTTTGAATTTTTGTTGTGGATATGTTTAATGGATAAATTATCAGACCTTGTAAAATTAAATTCTTCATTTT
>VMCO01000089.1 GCA_008081325.1 Flavobacteriaceae bacterium | reverse complement strand
ATTTTTTAGTTTTTCGTCTGTTGAATTAATTATTTTTTTTACTCCAAATTCAGACAACTTTTCTGGATTCTTAGAATTAAAACATATTGCTTTCACTTGGCCTCCAGTTTGAGACGAAAACTCGGTAGCATATGAAGCAATTTCTAGAGCATCCTTTTTAAATATTCCATTATCATCGGTTTCTGCAAAAATTAGTATATCCATATTAAATTGCTTTTGCTTCGTTATGTAATAAATCAATTAATTTTTCAATTTCATCCTCTGAAACTAGAGTAACTTCACCTTTGGGAAGAGGTTTTTCAAAACTTTTAGAATTAGTTGCTTCAAATTCATCACTAATCTCTATTACCTCTAATTCCTTTTTTCTTGCCATCATAATTCCTCTCATGTTTGGAATTCGAAGATCATTTTCTTCAACCAATCCTTTTTGGCCACCAATGATAAGGGGTAGTTTCGTTAAAATATTCTCTTTACCCCCTTCAATTTCTCTAGAAGCCTCTACACTATCATCTGAAATATTTAGTTCAATACATTTATCAATAAAATTTATATTTGTAAATGCAGAGATCATACCTGGGACCATTCCTCCATTATAGTCAATTGACTCTCTTCCAGCAATTATTAAATCATATGAATTATTATTCACATAATTCGAAATATGTTTTGCAACAGAGTAACCATCTTTAGGATCCTGATTGATTCTTATTGCTTTGTCAGCTCCGATAGCGAGTGCTTTTCTTAAAGTTGACTCAGTATCCTGTAGACCAACATTAATTACGTCAACAGTGGCGTTGTTTTTTTCTTTAAACCATATTGCTCTTGTCAACCCAAATTCGTCATTAGGGTTTATTATAAACTGAACACCAGTTTTATCAAATTTGCTATTGTTTTCAGAAAAATTAATCTTTGATGTTGTGTCTGGAACATGACTAATACATACAAGAATTTTCATAAGATTAGTGTTAAAAGTTGTTTATCAAAGTTACTAATTTGGGAAATAAAAAAACTTTAATTAGTAAATATTTTCAACTTATTAATGGTTAATTTTAACTGCTTTATTATTTTTGTCAAAAATTAAACTGTATGAGGACTATTCAATTTAGAGAAGCTGTTTGTGAGGCAATGAGTGAAGAAATGAGAACTGACGAAAGTATCTTTCTTATGGGAGAAGAAGTTGCTGAATATAATGGTGCATACAAGGCATCCAAAGGTATGCTTGATGAATTTGGTCCAAAAAGAGTTATTGACACACCTATATCTGAACTTGGTTTTGCTGGTGTGGCAATTGGATCAACAATGACAGGAAATAGGCCTATTGTCGAATACATGACTTTTAACTTTTCACTTGTTGGAATAGATCAAATTATAAACAATGCTGCAAAAATTAGACAAATGTCTGGTGGTCAATTTAATTGTCCTATAGTTTTTAGAGGTCCTACTGCATCAGCTGGACAATTAGCTGCAACTCATTCTCAGGCTTTTGAGAACTGGTTCGCAAACACACCAGGGTTAAAGGTTATTGTTCCTTCAAACCCATATGATGCCAAGGGATTATTAAAATCAGCCATTCGTGATGATGACCCTGTTATTTTTATGGAGAGTGAACAGATGTACGGAGATAAAGGTGAGGTGCCAGAAGGCGAATATACAATCCCTATCGGAGTTGCTGACATAAAAAGGGAAGGATCAGATGTTACAATTATTTCATTTGGAAAGATCATTAAGGAAGCTTACAAGGCTGCTGATGAATTAGAAAAGGAAAATATTTCTTGTGAAATAATTGATTTAAGAACAGTTAGACCTATGGATCACGAAACAATTCTTAATTCAGTGAAAAAAACTAACAGACTTGTTATTTTAGAGGAAGCATGGCCTTTTGGAAATGTAGCAACTGAGATTACTTATCAGGTTCAATCTCAAGCTTTTGATTATTTAGATGCACCGATTGAAAAAATCAATACGGCAGATACTCCTGCGCCTTATTCACCAGTTTTACTTAAAGAATGGCTCCCTAATAGCAATGATGTTATCAAAGCGGTCAAAAAGGTTCTCTACAAATAATACTAGAGTTTTTATTAATTAACTCTATTTCACTATTTTTGCCAACTAATTAAAAAAATTAACTATGGATTCAATGATGATATATATGCCAATAATCATGTCAGCCTTAGGTCTAGCTTATGTTTTTGTAAGAAGATCTTGGGTTATGAAACAAGATGCCGGAGACGGAAAAATGAAAGAAATTTCTGATCATATTTATGAGGGGGCATTAGCTTTCTTGAATGCTGAATACCGTTTATTATCAGTATTTGTTCTTGTAGTAAGTGCAGTTTTAGCAGGTATTTCATTTATTGTGCCTACAACTCATATTCTAATTGTTGTTTCATTTATTTTTGGAGCATTTTTCTCTGCATATGCTGGTAATATTGGAATGAAGATCGCAACCAAAACTAATGTTAGAACAACTCAAGCTGCGAAGACATCATTACCTGATGCACTCAAAATTTCCTTTGCAGGAGGAACAGTAATGGGATTAGGTGTTGCTGGTTTAGCTGTTTTAGGTTTGACTGCATTTTTTATAATATTTTTCAACTATTTCATGGGTGGAGTATGGTCAGCAACAGATTATGGATCTGCGAGTGACACTATGACAGTGGTTCTTGAAACACTAGCAGGATTCTCATTAGGTGC
>VMCO01000038.1 GCA_008081325.1 Flavobacteriaceae bacterium | reverse complement strand
GCGTCTGTATAGATTCTTATATACTTAAAGCAATGTTTGATAAAGTAACAAAATCTATTCGAGTCATATCTGCAGCAGCTGTTGAAAAAGCAAACTCTGGACATCCAGGAATGCCTATGGGTATGGCAGAAGTAGGAACTGTTTTATTCAAGAATGCACTAAAAATTTCAAATAAATACCCCGATTGGATTAATAGAGACAGGTTTGTATTGAGTGCTGGACATGGGTCGATGCTACTTTATAGCCTGCTTCATTTCAGTGGGTTTAACATATCAATAAATGATATTAAACAATTCAGACAATTGGGTTCAAAAACTGCCGGACATCCTGAAGTTGATACTTCATTGGGTATTGACATCACAACAGGTCCACTTGGCCAAGGATTTGCAACTGGAGTTGGGCTAGCTTTAGCTGAGTCTTATTTATCTGAAGTATTAGGAAACGATGTTATTGACCACTATGTGTATGGAATAGTTTCAGATGGAGATTTGATGGAAGGAATTTCTTTTGAAGCTGCAGAATTAGCTGGTGTATGGAAATTAGGAAAATTGATATATTTTTTTGATGATAACAATATATCAATTGACGGCAGTGTAGATAAAGTATCTATTACTAATCAAAAGAAAAAATTTGAATCAGTAGGGTGGCAAGTTTTAGAAATTGATGGTCACAATGAGTCTGAAATCACTGAAGCTATAAACTTATCAAAAGAAGAAACCAATATGCCTTCTTTAATTATTGCAAAAAGCACAATTGGTAAATTCGCACCAAACAAACAAAACACAAGCTCCATTCATGGCGCACCGCTTGGTGGTGAAGAGATGGAATTATTTTTAAATGAAGTTAATTGGAATGGAGATCTTTTTGAGCATGATGATGATGTTTATGAATACTTTGCAGAAAAAAGACTAGAAGATGAAAAAAAATATGAAGATTGGAAAAGTAATCTAGATAAAAAATTAAAAAATGATGAATCATTCAAAATTATGTGGAAACAATTTTGTACAAATGAATTAATATTTCCAGAAAACTTTGAAATATCTGATGGTGCGACCAGGGCAACAGGCGGAAGTTATTTAAATTTAATTGGTGCAAAAAATAAATTTGTGCTTGGAGGCTCTGCTGATCTTGCAGCTTCTACTAAGCAGGTTGTAAGTGACAAAACTTACTCAAGTGAAAATAGAACTGGACAAAATATTGATTTTGGAATTAGGGAACACAGCATGGCAGCTATAGTAAATGGGATTAATCTTCACAGTAAGATGTTTGCTTACGGGTCAACTTTTTTAGTATTTTCAGATTATATGAGACCAAGCATCAGACTAGCTTCCCTTATGAATTTAAATTCTTCATATGTATTTACTCATGATTCAGTTTATTTAGGAGAGGATGGTCCTACTCATCAACCTATTGAACACCTTATGTCTTTAAGGTTGATTCCTGGTTTAGATGTCATAAGACCTTCAAACAGCATAGAAATATTACACTCTTATAGATATCTGTTTTCAAATACTAAAAATCCTAAAGCTCTCTCTTTAACAAGACAAAATTTAGAATATCTAGATTTTTCAGTAGATTACGATGAATTTCTAAATGGTGGATACGTTGTTTCTGATGGTAAGGATATTACAATTTTTGCTTCTGGTTCTGAGTTAAATTTAGCATTTGATTTAAAAAATAGATTAAACAAATACTCCGTCAAGATTGTTAGCGTACCTATTCTTAATAAGCTTACTCCTGAAAATGCATTGTCATTAAATAGCACAAAGTTCACTTTTACATTAGAGCTTGGTAAATCAATCGGCTGGGGTGACTACATTGGAGATATTACTGAATCAATTAGTATAGAATCTTTTGGAAGTTCAGCACCTCAAAGCGATTTAAGTAAATATTTTAAAGTAGATGTTGAGTCAATAGAAAAAAGAATAAAAAGCTACTTGATTTAACAGCCTGTATATTTTTTCATTTCAGACTTAGTTCTATTTCCAGCCACACCAT
Organism: Flavobacteriaceae bacterium; assembly: GCA_008081325.1. GTDB lineage: Bacteria > Bacteroidota > Bacteroidia > Flavobacteriales > Flavobacteriaceae > MED-G13. The sequence goes on along the minus strand of VMCO01000038.1, from coordinate 693 downwards.
CAGGTATTAAACCAACTTTTCTTTGGAATGCTTTAATTGCTTCCTTAGTGTAAGACCCTATTTTTCCATCTATTATCCCAGGATTAAATCCATTATTTGCTAAGTATGTTTGAATATCAGTAACAGTATCAAGTTTTGCATTTGTATTGTTTCTTGGCTTACATACGTTTGCACTTTCACAACCTGTATAAGCTCGCATGGCTGCTTTTGTTTTATTGCCAACTATACCGTCTGCAAATAAACCATTTTTACTTTGAAATTCCTTAATTGCATTTTTGGTTTTTGGTCCTGTTTGGCCATCAATTGGTCCTGGGTTAAACCCATTATTTGATAAAAATTGTTGAATATCTAATGTCGAATTAATTACAAGTGCAGAATTATCTTTTGGAACACATGCATCATTTCCAGAGTTTGGATTAGCAACAGCTGTAGATTCTGCATCTTGTACTTCACCATAAGTTGCTTGCCACCCATCTTGAAAGATATTTGATGTAAAAACTGATGATGGAATAAAAGAATTACTTATTAGATTGTTAATGATATAAGACACTTCGCCAATAGAAATTCTTCTAGTTGGGCAAAATTTTTCGGTCAGTGAGCTACAAGCTGGAATGGAATTAGTTGAAGCGAGAATATTTATTTCATTAGTAAAGTTACTTGCACCATCATCAGAGTATTTATCTTGACTACCAC
>VMCO01000104.1 GCA_008081325.1 Flavobacteriaceae bacterium | reverse complement strand
ATATCCACTCCCAACCTATAAAACAAATAAAAGAGACTTATCAAAATTAATTTAATATTTATTTATTAAACTGAATCCATTTACTATTATTTTTGCTTGAGGCTAAAACAGTCTCTATAAACATCATCCCTTCGACACCATCATAAATAGTTGGGTAACAGTCATCTAGCTCGTTATATTTTTCATTGTTTATTTGAGCATTTAATCTTTTGGAAACATCGGTATAAATATTTGCAACACCTTCTAAATATCCCTCGGGATGACCTGGTGGAATTCTTGTAACATCATTAGCTTCTTTGTTTGCGCTACCGCTACCTCTTGTTATTTTTTCAGTTGGTTTTCCAAATTTTGTAAAATACAAATAATTTGGATCTTCTTGTTTCCACTCTAAACCACCATTTTCACCATACACTCTTATTTTAAGATTATTTTCATTACCAACTGCAACTTGACTAGACCATATTGCCCCTTTTGCACCGCCTTTAAATCTAAGCATGATTTGTGCATTATCATCTAGTTTTCGACCTTTCACAAAAGTATGAATGTCAGCTGATAGCTCATCCAATTCTAACTCAGTTATAAATCTAATAAGATTAAATGCATGAGTTCCAATATCTCCAATGCACCCTCCTCCTCCAGATCTTTTAGGATCAGTTCTCCACTCAGCTTGTTTTAAACCAGTATCCTCAGCTTTTGTAGTTAACCAATCTTGAGGGTATTCTGCTTGTATAACTCTTATTTTTCCAAGATCACCTTCTTTAACCATAGATCTTGCATGTCTTACCATTGGATATCCGGTATAATTATGAGTTAAGGCAAAAATTATCTTTTTATTTTCTATGATATCTTTAAGAGAATTTGCCTCTTCACTTGAAAAAGCAAGAGGCTTATCACAAATAATGTGAATGCCTTTTTCTGCAAAAATTTTTGCTACTGGCACATGCAGGTGATTAGGAGTTACGATAGAAACAACATCTATCCCATCTGAAAGAGCAGACTCTTTTTCTGCCATTTCTTGATAAGTCTCATAGATACGTTCTTTTGACAATCCAAGTTTTCTCCCAGTTTCTTTTGAGTTATCAAAATTAGATGAAAAACATCCTGCTACTAATTCGTAATGACCATCAAGTCTTAAGGCTATTCTGTGAACACCTCCAATAAAAGCACCTTCTCCTCCGCCTACCATTCCAATACGGATTTTTCTTTGCACTAATTTATACCCAGCATTTTTTTATTTGCTTCAATATCAGCACCACTTCCTGCAAAATCATCAAATGCTTTTTCTGTAGTGTTAATAATATGATTTTTGATAAATTCAGCACCTTCTCTTGCTCCATCTTCTGGATGTTTAAGACAACACTCCCATTCTAGAACTGCCCAACCATCATAACCATAAGTAGTAAACTTTGAAAATATTGATTTAAAATCTACCTGTCCGTCGCCAAGAGATCTAAATCGACCTGCTCTGTTAACCCAAGATTGGAAACCACCATACACCCCTTGTTTTCCAGTAGGATTTAACTCTGCATCTTTAACATGAAACATTTTTATTTTTTCATGATAAATATCTATATGAGCCAAGTAATCTAAATTCTGTAAAACATAATGACTAGGATCATAAAGCATATTACATCTTTTATGATTACCAACTTTTTCTAAAAACATTTCAAATGTGATACCATCGTGAAGATCCTCACCTGGGTGTATCTCATAACAAAGATCAACTCCATTTTGATCGAATTGATCAAGAATTGGTTTCCATCGATTAGAAAGTTCATTAAATGCGTTTTCAATTAGTCCTTCAGGTCTTTGTGGCCAAGGATAAACATAAGGCCAAGCTAGTGCTCCAGAAAAAGTAACATGCCTATCTAGTCCAAGATTTTTTGAGGCCTTAGCTGCCATCATCAATTGATTTACTGCCCACTCTTGTCTTGCTTTTGGATTTCCTCTAACTTCAGGTGCGGCAAATCCATCAAATGCGGTGTCGTATGCTGGATGTACTGCAACCAATTGCCCTTGAAGATGTGTTGACAGTTCGGTGATCTCGAGATTATGTTTTTTTGTTATGCCTTTGATTTCATCACAATAATCTTTGCTTTCAGAAGCTTTCTTTAGATCTATTAATCTACCATCCCAACTTGGGATTTGTACACCTTTATAACCTAAAGAAGATGCCCACTTACAAATGTTTTCTAAAGAATTAAACGGTGCATCTTCACCTACAAATTGTGCTAGGAAAATTGCAGGACCTTTTATATTGTTCATAATCTCTCTCCCCTCTTTAAATTTATCAACAATTAATTTTATATAAAAAAAATACTAGCAGCCACAACTCATCTTGGATAGACTATTCTTAAGAAAAATAAACTAAGAGGAGATAAAATGAAAAAAAGGAATAATATACTAATAATAGGTGGAACAGGTTTTATAGGATATCATTTATTATTAAGATTAGTAAAATTAGGATGGATTACATTTTCAATATCTAAAAAAAAACCAAAAAAAAATAGACACATAAAAAAAGTAAAATATTTGAAATTAAATTTAAACAATTTTCAAAATCTAAAAAAAAAAATAAATACTAAGTTTGATTACGTTGTAAATTTAAGTGATATTTCAGATATAAAAATTAGATATTATTTGATTATTTTAAAAAAGATAAAATTAAAAAATTTATTCAGATAGGAAGTAGCGCAGAGTATGG
>VMCO01000039.1 GCA_008081325.1 Flavobacteriaceae bacterium | reverse complement strand
CAGTAATTTGTATTAATAAAATATCAAGCTCAGATAATTTTAAAAAATATTTTGTTACTGATAAATTGAATACCTTTCTTTTATTTATAACCTTAATTAACTTATATCTTACATTTTCAAGAGGATCATACTTAGCTTTCTTTGTTGGCATAACTTTGATTTTGTTATTTTCTAAAAAAATTGATAAGTCTTTAAAAATTAAAACTTTTACAGTTGGATTAATTTTCTTGTTAATAATTGTTTACTTGTATCCTTCAATATTTTTAAAACAATCTAATAGATCTTTTTTAAACACACTTGGAATCAATAATGTAGAGATTGTAACCGGATCCGGAGGTGGTAATTATGTGAAAGAAGTTTATAAAGATTATTTGATTACATTAGATAAAGATGTACTAAAAGAGGAATTTAATATTGTTTATTCAAATAATGACCTAGTTTCTAATGAAAACCAAACCAATGTTTCTGAGGATTCTCCTGCTAGTGGATTTTTAAAGTTAAAATTTGATTATAGGGATACTTTTCTTCCTAGATCTGTAGTTTCTTTTTATTACTCAAATGATGAATTAAATTGGAATCAGATTGGCTCAGACCACACAAGTGGTTTAGTAATAAACCTAATTGAGAACACTTCATTTTTTGAAGTTGGAGGATTTGCTGATGGACAATCTCCTGGTGGGTCATATTTAGATGGTTATATTAAAAAAGTAAATATAAATACAGTTAATACTTTTGAAGAAATATATTTTACCGAGAGTAATCGGGATGTAGAATATTTTATCTACTTACCTATGTCAGATCAATATTATGACAATAGAAATGATGGAAAAATTGTTTATAAAGATGATGCAATAAAACTAAAGCGCCCTAGAAGTTATTGGATTGCTTTGCCAAATGAAAACAATATTTCTGGACAAGATTTTGAGATAATCATTCAACTTGAATTGAATAATATACCAAAGGGTAATGAAACATTATTTAGTCAAAGTTCAATTTTGCCTGAAGGTGGAAGCGTAAATAATCAATCATGGAAATGGTCAATTATCGATGGAAGGATGTATTTCTTCTGGGTTGAAGATATTGTTAGTGGATATAGCAACTTTTTAGGAGGTCAGAGTTTAAGGTCTGGTAAATTAATTTCTGAAGAGGGAAAGTTTAATTCTTCAATATCTGAATTTACCCTTTCACAGTATGACGAAATTACAACATCTCATAATGGATTTTTAACAATGTCTGTTGAGTATGGGCTTTTACCAGTTCTTATTATTGTTTTAGGTATTCTTTATTTAGTTTTTAAATATTTTAAAAAACAATATAATTTTGAAATTGTAATTTTATTAATGCTTTTAACTCAAAATCTAACAAATGATTTGATTTATGCTCCAGACGTTGCGATATATTTTTGGTTAATACCAATTTTTTTAATGAGTGATGCTTTAAATAATTAGTTATCCAATATACCAACAGAAGCTGCAAATTCAGAAAAGTTTTCAGTCATTATCAAAACTTGTCTACCATCGGTAAGTTCATAGTTTTCTACTGGTAATGAATGTTGTTTGATACTGTCTAAGTCTACTCCTCTAAAACTCCATAAGAGATTAACGGCTTTATTTAACGTAAGATTCTCATCAATAACAAAAGTATCTTCAAGTGCTTTTATAAACAGAGTTAGTTCATTTAAGCTACTGAAATCTTTAACTTCATTCAATAATTGCAATATGATGTATTGTTGTCTTTGGTTTCTTGAAAGATCACTAACACCACTCATGGTTATCCATTCAGATTGATCGTTTCCATTATCATCGAGCACTTTTTCACCTACAAGAACCTCAGTATTTCTTGAAACAACCCAATTTAAAGCTGTAGAGCCATTAACTGTTTGGCAACCTTTTTGAAGTTCAAAAGAAAATCCCTCTCGCTGTGTTTTATCTACACAAATTTCAACTCCATTAAATGAATCAATAATTTGTTCAAAACCTTCGAAATTAAAGCTTGCAAAGTGATTGATTTTTATTCCGGTTAAATTATTTATTGAAGCTGCAAGATTTTCCGCCTTATTTCCACAATCATTTTTAATAAATGTAGAATTTATTCTCGCCACTTCTTTTGTGCATGGGTTACTGATTAAAACATCTCTAGGTATTGATATCAAGTGATTTGTATCTGAATCCTCCCCAATTAATCCTAAAATAATAACATCTGCTCTAGCCCCTTCAACATACCCTCTTGAAGCAGAAGAGTCTGCACTTCTCTCATCTGATCCGATTAACAAATATACGCTATAACCATCTATATTTTTATCAGCAGTTGAGTTTTCTAAAAATTTGTTTACTGTAGAGGGGTTTTCCTTTGCTATGTCAATATTCTCACTATTGGTAAGTTCTTCGTTGATTTGATCTGAATTTTCCGCTCCAGGACTAGTAGTTGTTACACCTTTGGATATATTTTCAATAGTTTCTGCATCAAACTGTGTTGTTTCAAAATTGGGAAAAATAAATAAATAAGCGGATAAACCTATAGCAACTATCCCAGTTAGCAAGTAATAATATCTATTTCGATTGTTCATATTTAACCAAATTTAAAGTATAACTATATAATAATTTTGTAATGGGAATTAAATGTGTAATTGCTGCAGGAGGTTTAGGCACAAGGTTGCAGGGATTTAGAGATAATGATAAGACAAAAGTCTTACTAGAAGTAAACAAAATTCCAATGATTAAT
>VMCO01000116.1 GCA_008081325.1 Flavobacteriaceae bacterium | reverse complement strand
GCAATTGAGCACAAAGGAAGCATTGCTAGCACGATCCAAAAAATGTTATAAAACTCTTGTAAAACAACTGGGTCATTGTTAAATATTCTTCCGAGAGGATAATAAAAAATAAATCCAATGACACACATGATAAAACCTATTTTAATCCCTATTTTAGTTAGATCACTTCCAAACTTTTTCAGCACATCGTATGACTTTTCCCCAAATAATTTTCCAGATAAAATAGTCCCAGCACTTGAGTATCCATCTATAATAAAAGCAACAAGAAACCAGAGGTTAATTGCTATGGTATATGCAGCAATAAATTCATCACCATATTTTGTCGCAAATGCATTACAGAAATATAGAGTTACGTTTAACGACGCAGTTCTTATGACCAAATTGCCAAACATCTGCAAAAACGATTTTATTTTGGGATTAAACGGCAAACTTACCGCTAATGTTATATTGGTTTTTATGTATAATAATATTATTGCAAAAACAGCCATCGTTATTTGAGCAATTAAGCTAGCATATGCAGCACCTTTAATATACATTGGACTAATAATCCCATCAATTCCGTATACTAATATTATATCTAATACAATATTTAATGTGGTTCCAATGATAGCAATAACCATTGGGTAAAAGGTATTTTGCAACCCCCTAAATATTCCAAATATTCCTATGGTTAGCAAGGTGAAAGGAAGCCCCCACACTCTAATATTAAAATAATCAACACTGAATCTAAGAAGATCACCACTAGCATTGTAAAACTTAAACAGACTTTCAGAGTTGAAGAATGTTAGCAGTATAATAAGAAAGCTGCTAGAAATGATAATTAAAATTCCTTGTGCAGGAAGCGTTTCAACATCCTTTAAATTTTTTTGACCAATGGCTTGTGCAATAATTGAAGCGATTACACTTCTTGTTTGTCCAAAGACCCAAATCAACATTGAAATAAAACTGCCTACAATCCCAACTGCTCCCAATGAAATGGTTGCATTTTCTGGAATATTACCAACAATTATCGTGTCTGTGATTGACAAGATCGGCTCTGCAATACCAGATATTAAAGCAGGTATTGCTAGCTTTTGTATGTCAGAAATTTTAACTGATTTTGTCAAAGTATTAATTCATAGCAATAAAAAGGAAACTCACTTTGCTTTGGAAAATAGATTCCTTCCAATTGCTGATATCCTCTTGATTCGTAAAATTTTAAGTTTCTTTTATTCACAGAAAATGTATCTAATCTAACAGAGATATATTTTTTTTCTCTGGCATATTTTTCAGCAAAATCCATTAATATTTTTCCAACACCCTTTTTTTGAAAATCAGGATGAACTGCCAATCTATGAATATATAAATTGTTACCATTTTTAGTTTTCCATTTTACAGGCAAATAAACTTCATCCATATGTTTACAAAGAGAAATGCAAGCAATCACCTTACCATTTTTACTGCAAACATATAATTCCTTGTTTTTTGCGTCATTAACAAAAGAATCTCTATCTGGATAATGTTCATTCCATTGAAAGATGCCATTTTGAATCATGTGTACTGCACATGATTTTGTAATATTTAAAATAACGTCTATGTCAGAAATACCCCCAGGCCTTATCATAACTAAGTGAATAAAAAAACAAATTTAAAACTAAAAGCATTATAAAATCATCTAATTTTAGATAATACTAAAATCAATTTTACCGCAAACATGAATCTATTTCTATCTGCGCTGTTAATTTTTGTGTTAAGGCTTATTGACCAATCCTTAACAACTGTAAGAGCTTTGGTTGTTACAAAAAAACCTGTTCTTGGAGCTTTCATTGGGTTAATCGAATCTGCAATTTGGATCCTTGCTGTTTCTCAGGTAATTAAGGATATTAATGACCCCTTTTTAATAGCTGCATATGCTTTTGGTTTTGCCGCTGGTACTTTGCTGGGGATTCAATTAGAAAAATTTATTGGCCTTGGAAGTGCTGTAGTTAGGGTATTTACACCTGCTAAATCAGCTAATATCAGTAAGCCACTAAGAGAAAAAGGGTTTATGGTTACTGATATTAAAGCAAAAGGAAGAGACGGTTCGGTGACTATATCTTGGTGTATAGTGCCAAGACGTAAACTCAACAAAGTACTTTCGATTATAAGATCTGTAAACCCCGATGCTTATGTCACAACAGATTTTGCGAATCCAACCTCATTAAGAAAGTAGTTGTTAATGAAATTTTGACTTGAAAATTTTCAAAATAACTAAAATAATGATCCCAGAAATAAATATTGAACTACTGTTTTCTGTAAGTAGTTCAATAACAGACAGCACACCTCCAAGTATAATTAAGAATACAGAAATGTTAAGTAGCTTTCTGTAATTGTTTTGATTCCAAAAGCCACTCATTTAATTACTTTTTTAGGATTTTAAATGTCTTAGTTTGATTGTCTTTTGAAAGAGTCAAAAAGTACACTCCTTTTTCAAAAGTTGAAAGATTAATTTCTTCCACTCCAATTCCTTTAAAGATTTCTTTACCAAGAATATCATTAATAATAATTTTCTCACCTCCTTCAATCCCAAAAATATTTATTCTTTCAACAAACGGATTAGGATAAATTCTATAAGACAATAACAAGTTTTCTTCAACACTTAAAGGCGCACCAAATGATACATTATCAAAGTAGTAAACTACATTTTGACTTCCAGTTGATCCAAAATTGAAAAATATAGAAGCCATATTAAAAACATAACTAGTGTTAAGTTC
>VMCO01000035.1 GCA_008081325.1 Flavobacteriaceae bacterium | reverse complement strand
TAATCTAGTTTAAAAGCTTTATGAAATTCTTTAACAGCTAATATTTTATTCTTCATGACATTAAATTATTTTAATATTTATTAGTTTCGCAAAAAAAAATGTTTTCTCAAGGTCAACTAATTTTTGCAGTATTATTTACAATTTGTTTTTCTATAGTACTTTTTATGGCATACAAGAAAGATGCTAAACTTCACAAAAAATACTATAAAGGGAGTGCTTGGGTATTATTAGCATTCATTGCTTTCATAGCAATGATTGCAGCAATAAAATTTATTTTTGTTTAAGATTATTAATCTAATAATCCAAATTCTTCACTGTACTTAAGCATTTGATATTCAAAACTGTTCACATATTTAACCTGAATATCAACTAGCTCATTTTTATCATTATATACAGGAATCAGCTCTGGATTTACAAAACCTGAGTAAGCAGCACCTTTAAACTTTTTATTTCTTTCAAGAATTTCAGCATGTAGATCTTGATCAACCTTTACACCATAACCTTCTACTAATTTTTCAGCAGCTTCGTAGTCACCCTCAGATTTAATTCTTTGAGTTTCACGTAATAATTCCCCAAACAAATCTCTTAACTTATCATAATCGTTAATATTATAGTATGTTTTACCATCCCTTGATATCTTTTCGATAATATTTTCAGAAAGACCTCTCTCGTAGACCCATTCACTTACCCATTTTCTGTTTCTCATATGGGCCTGCTCAACATCATCACCTAAATTTAATCTAATCAATTGAGTCATCATTCCATTTCTGATATAGCCGTCATAAGATGCTTTACCAACAGCTTTCCAATCGTCAACTAAACCAAGCTCTTGTATTTTTGAATTATATACATAATAAAGAGCAAGTAGGTCAGCTCTTCCCTCCTCCATTGTTGATCTATATGTTTTGAGTGTTTCACTTGGTGTTCCAACTCCAGGCATAATTTGACCAGAAGCATGTCCAATAACTTCATGTAAAGCAGTATGCATATCACCCGCTATTGCCCCGTACTTCATTTCTAGCTCTAATTCCTCTTCGTCGTTTACAAATTCTTTTAATCTTCCCGAACTTCCAGCATTGTTATATGCGTTTTTTATATTTCCCAGAGAGACTGATTTACTTCCAACAGATGCTCTAATCCAGTTAGCATTTGGTAAATTCACTCCAATTGGTGTACTTGGAGATGCATCACCAGCCTCTCCAGCTACATTCACAGTTTTATAACTAACACCAACAACATTAGCTTTCTTATGCTCTTCCATTAGGGTTGTATTATCTTCAAACCACTGAGCATTTTCTGATAAAACAGACATTTTTCTTGACATATCAAAATCATTGATTTGAACTATATTTTCATAAGAACCCCTTAGTCCAATTGGATCATTATATACTTCGATAAATCCATTGATATAATCTATATTTCCGTCAGTAGCTTTTGTCCATGCCACACAGTAATCATCCCAGGTTTTTAAATCACCCGTTCTATAGTATTCAGCTAAAATTCTTAAGGCATCACCCTGAGGCTTATTTTCAGCTACATCTGCTGCCTTATTAATCCATTTTATAATTTCTTTAATTGACTCACCATAAAGACCGTTTTCACTGTATACAACTTCTTTAACCTCACCGTTTTCTTTAATCAACTTTGAATTTAGACCATAAGACAATGGTTTATTTGGGTCAGGTTGAGTTTTTTTACTATAGAAATCTGTAACATCATCTATTGTAACATTTGGCCCATAGAAATTTACAGCTGATTCCAAAACATTATCAACTCCTTTTCTTTTATCTACCATTTTTGAATCAACATCGTTAAAAATCACATCATAAGCATCTCCCTGAAGGTTGGTATTTGTAGAAGCTAATAAAGTATCAAAATAGTCTTTGGAGAATTCTGGTTTCATTTTATCATTTGAGTAATGATGATGAATACCATTACTGAACCATATTCTTTTAATGTAGACTTCGAATGCAGTCCAATTATCAGAGTTTTTATCACCAGAAAAATTCCTGTATATATTTTCTAGTGCAGATCTAATTTCTAGATTATATCTATACTTTTGATCCCATATAATATCTCTTCCTGCTAAACCAGCTTGGGTTAGATAATAGACTAACTCCTTTTCTTTTAAAGTAAGCTCATTCCATCCAGGTATTTGGTATCTGAGAATAGCTAAATCAGCAAACTGATCAACTTTATACTCAAATGAGTCTTCACTTTGAGGTATATAATAATTACCATTCTCCTGATTACAGCTAAAAAACATAGCCGAGAAAATTAACGCAAAATATATAGATCTAAATTTCATAGTTTTTTAAATTAAATTGGGGCTCTAATGTAAAGATTTTTTTTTGTTCTTAATAATGTTGATTGAACTATTAAGCTTAAATTAGTGTTACATAATTATGAAAAGTTTTTTATTAGTTTTTTTAGGAGGTGGTTTGGGGAGCGGTTTAAGATATTTAGTTACCGTTACAATGAACCAACACTCAAAGGTTTTACCTTTTGCAACATTCACTGTTAATATACTAGGATGTCTGTTAATTGGACTGATATTAGGATATGCCCAAAAGGAAAATACACTAACCTCAAATCAAACACTTTTATTAGCAACAGGATTTTGTGGTGGATTTACTACATTTTCAGCCTTTGCAAATGAGAATTTAGAACTGATAAAAAACGGAGAAATTTTAAATTTATCCGTTTATATTATTGCCTCTGTTTTGATTGGAATTTTAGCAGTATTTATCGGATATT
>VMCO01000056.1 GCA_008081325.1 Flavobacteriaceae bacterium | reverse complement strand
AAAGAATCTTTAATTATTTTACCGTTTTTATCTATCTTGTTGTAATAATAAGACAAATCAACAAAATAATAAAAAGCGCCCCCGGGGATACAAATTTTTATGTGATCTATGGTAGAAAGCGCTTTGTTCATTGTGTTTCTTCTTTTTAAAAATTCTTTTTTCATTTCATAGACAAAACCCTGGTCACTGTCAAGAGCGGCCATTGCAGCTCTTTGACTTATTGAATTAGGGCAAGAGGTAGTTTGTGCTTGTATTTTCGCCATTGCCTTAATCGTAGTTTTTTCACCAAATGCAAACCCAACTCTCCACCCGGTCATTGCGTAGGTTTTTGAAAGGCTTTTTACTGTCAAAATATTTGCACCAATATTTTTATTTATCACTTCTGCAGGAACAAAATCTCCATCAAAAACCAGCTGATCATAGGTTTCATCAGAAATAACAGTTATGTTGTTTTTTTTAGCAATTTCTAATAAGCCTCTAAACGCCACGCTGCTCCAAACGGCTCCTGTTGGATTTCCTGGTGAGTTAATAATTATGCCTTTTGTTTTTCTTGAAATGGCTTTTTCTACATCTTTTAGAAGCGGTTCAAAGTTATTTTCAAGAGCTGTAGTTACAATGACTGGTTTTGCTCCCGCGATTTTAACAAACTCTGGAAATGATACCCAATATGGTGAAAAAATAATTACCTCATCTTCCTTATCAAAAAGGGCTTGACAGGCAACTGAAAGGCTTTGTTTGGCTCCACTGGAAACTATAATGTTATCAAGCTCAATACTTTCTACATTTCTACTTCGAAGCAAAAATGACTGAATAGATTGTTTTAAATCTATAGAACCAGAGCCTGCTGTATACTTTGTATACCCATTTTTCATGGCATTGTAAGCTGCTTCAATTATATGAGAGGGCGTATTAAAGTCTGGCTCTCCAACCCCAAAGTCTATCACGTCAACCCCTTGATTTCTAAGTTGCGCTGCTTTAGCGGTCATTTCCAATGTGTACGAAGGGTTTATTTTTGAAACAAGACTAGAAAGTTTCACTTTACTGACTCATCAAATCTAAAAACTCTTGATTGGATTTGGTTCTACGCATTCTGTCAATCATAAACTGCATTGCTTGTTCGGTTGACATTTCTCCTAACATTTTTCTTAAAATCCACATTCTAGACAAATGTTGATCATTCAAAAGCAGTTCTTCTTTTCTAGTGCCTGACTTGACAATATTAAAGGCGGGAAAAATACGGCGATCACTCAACTCTCTGTCTAAAACAAGCTCCATATTTCCGGTTCCTTTAAATTCTTCAAAAATCACACCATCCATTTTGCTGCCAGTATCAATTAGTGCTGTCGCTATAATAGTTAAACTACCACCCTCTTCTGTATTTCTCGCAGCACCAAAAAACTTTTTTGGCCTCCTAAGGGCGTTTGAGTCAACACCCCCAGATAGTATTTTCCCGCTATGGGGAATCACTGCGTTGTGTGCCCTTCCAAGTCTTGTAATACTATCTAAAAGAATAACAACATCTTTCCCGCATTCAACTAATCTTTGTGCTTTATGAAGCGCCATATCTGAGACTTGAACGTGACGTTCCGGGCCCTCATCAAAAGTGGAAGATATTACTTCGGCGTCAACGCTGCGTTTCATGTCAGTCACTTCCTCAGGCCTTTCATCTATTAATAAAATAATTAAAACGGTATTAGGGTGATTTCGTCTTATGGCGTTGGCTATTTTTGATATTAAAATCGTTTTTCCTGTTTTGGGTTGAGCCACAATCAGACCTCTTTGACCCTTACCAATCGGCGATACCAAATCCATAATTCTCATTGACAGGTCGCTTGTGTTTGAAAGATTAAATTTCACATTGGGATGTAATGGCGTATACTTTTCAAAAGGAATCTGCTTTGAAATCTCTTCAGGGTGAAATCCGTTCACCTCATTAAGGTGTGTCAGTGCGTGGAATCTTTCTTTTGACTTCGGAGCTCTTGTTGTTCCAGTAATAAAATGTCCTGTTTTAAGTTTGAATCTTTTTATTTGTGAAGGGCTAACATAGACATCCTCTGGGCCCGGTAAATAGTTGTCGTTAACGCTTCTTAAGAATCCATAACCATCAGGAAGAATCTCTAAAACTCCAGCGGCTTTTCCGACAGCTTCAGATTTTTTTTCAGTAGTTTCTTTTACTGCTGGCGTTTCAACGCTAGCAGACTGACTTCCTGCGATCTGGGAAATCAATTCAGATTTTGTCATGGTTGACGTTTTTTTGATTCCAATATTTTTGGCTATTTCCTTGAGCTCTTCAAGTTTTTTTTCAGATAAAATATCTGGATTGCTTAATTCTTTCATTTATGAAAAGTCCTTGTTTTGTGAAATTAAACAGACAATTGTTTGATAAAGTAAAAATATGCCTATATCTCAAAATTGTCAAAATAAAAATTAAAATGTGTAAAAACGTCTTCAGCTATGTAGTGGCTGCCAAAAATTACAATTGGTTGATTTTTATGTTCCCTAGCTCTGTGTGCAGCTTGAAGACATGTGAAAATTTTTTCATACTGTTCTAAGTCTGAAAAATATTGGCTTTTCTTTAATTCTTCGTCTTCAAGCAGTCCTTTCCCTTTTGGGCAAAATAAAATAATTTTTTCAAAGTTTTTTTTGAGGCAGTTAACTATCTCTTGAGTTGGTTTGTCTTTTTTGAGCGAAAGAATTCCTATCGGCTTCATTTTAAAGGAATTAATAGTGTCTTGGCTAAGAATTTGAATTCCAGATAGATTGT
>VMCO01000152.1 GCA_008081325.1 Flavobacteriaceae bacterium | reverse complement strand
GCTCACAAACGAGGTGCTTTTTTTGCAAATCCTTGTTACACTCAGATTCACCCAACATGTATCCCTGTCTCAGGAGACCATCAATCTAAATTGACATTAATGTCCGAGTCTCTAAGAAATGATGGTAGAATATGGGTTCCTAAAAACAAAAAAGATGTTGAAGCTATTCGTAGTGGATCATTAAAACCAACAGAAATTTCTGAAGAAAACAGAGATTATTTCCTTGAAAGAAGATACCCTGCTTTTGGAAATTTAGTACCAAGAGATGTAGCATCAAGAGCAGCCAAAGAAAGATGTGATGCAGGTTTTGGAGTAAATAAAACAGGTGAAGCTGTTTATTTAGATTTTGCTTCAGCAATTATCCGATATGGAAAGGAACAAGCATTAGTAAACGGTCAAGATGATTCTGATAATGATTTAGTTCAAAAACATGGTAAAGAAGTTGTAAAAAAGAAATATGGGAACTTATTCCAGATGTACGAAAAAATTGTTGATCAAAACCCGTATGAAACTCCAATGATGATTTATCCCGCCGTACATTATACAATGGGGGGAGTTTGGGTCGATTACAATCTTATGACAACTGTTCCTGGACTTTATGCAATTGGAGAAGCTAATTTTTCTGACCACGGTTCAAACAGGTTAGGAGCATCTGCTTTGATGCAAGGTTTAGCTGATGGTTATTTTGTATTACCCTATACAATCGGTAATTACTTATCAGAAGATATATCAACTGGACCAATTCCAAATGACAGTAAAGAGTTCTTAGATGCAGAAAAAGAAGTAAAAGAAAAAATAGATTTCTTTGTTTCAAATAAAGGGTCTAAATCAGTTGATTATTTCCATAAAAAGCTTGGAAAAATTATGTGGAATAAGTGTGGAATGGCTAGAACTAAAGAAACATTAAATGAAGCAATTGAAGAAATAAGTAATCTGAGAAAAGAATTTTATAAAGAAGTAAGAGTTCCTGGTGGTTCAGACCAATTTAATGAAGAGTTGGCAAAAGCAGGTAGAGTATCAGACTTTTTAGAATTAGGAGAATTATTTGCCAAGGATGCATTGCAAAGAGAAGAGTCTTGCGGCGGACATTTTAGAGAAGAATACCAAACACCTGAAGGTGAGGCAAAGAGAAGAAAAGAATTTCAATATGTTTCTGCATGGGAATATAAAGGTGAGCCCAAAGATGCAGAGTTGCATAAAGAAGAATTAATCTTCCATAATATTGAGGTTAAAGAAAGAAGCTATAAATAAAATATCTTATGAAGCTAAAGCTAAAAATATGGAGACAAAAAAATTCTGAATCAGAAGGAAAAATTGTTGACTACAATATTGAAAATATATCTCCTGATATGTCTTTTCTTGAAATGTTAGATGTGTTAAATGCAGATTTAATTTCAAAAGATGAAGAACCTGTTTCTTTCGATCATGATTGCCGCGAAGGAATATGCGGATCTTGTTCTTTATTTATCAACGGACAGGCCCATGGGCCTGATAGGTTGGTTACAACATGTCAACTTCACATGAGAAAATTTAATGACGGAGATACAATTTATATAGAACCCTTTAGAGCAAAAGCATTTCCAGTTATTAAAGATCTAGTTGTTGACAGGAGTGCCTTTGACAGAATTCAACATGCTGGCGGTTATATTTCTATAAATACATCAGGAAATACACAGGATGCCAACACTATCCCAATCAACAAGGATGATGCTGATTCAGCTTTTGACGCCGCTACTTGTATAGGGTGTGGAGCTTGTGTAGCTACTTGTAAAAATTCTTCAGCCATGTTGTTTGTAGGTGCAAAAGTTTCTCAATACTCTTTATTACCTCAAGGACAAACAGAAGCGTCAAGAAGAGTAGTTAATATGGTAAATCAAATGGATCTAGAAGGCTTCGGAAATTGTTCCAATACTGGTGCATGTGAGGTAGAATGTCCTAAAGGAATTTCACTTGATAATATTGCCAGAATGAATAGGGAATTACTTAAAGCTTCGGTAAAAAAATAATTACTGAAGAATAAATTCTTGAACCAAATCCCATCCTGCTCTAACGTCTATTTCATCAGGATAATATATTACTTTTTCAGGGTCAATTCTTAATAAAAAGTTTCCAGAATCATATTTTTGATTTTCATTTTCGTCAAAAACTATTCTAATATAATATTTGCCAGAATCGATATTAGTGAAATCTACTGTGTTGCTATTTGTAATGTATTGGGTGTATTTAATATCACCATTTGGATTTAACATTTCAATTAACATTGGAAATTTAGCATTCCTTAAATTCAAGCTCAAATTTCCGTAATCATTATATGTTCTTGTTTTTACCCTATAAAATAAAGTGTCATTTTGATTTTCGTAAAAATCTGTTAATGCTCCCGGTAACAATTCAATGCTATATTCCTCCTCTTCTTCTTTATCAAAAAGAAAATTATATTGATTAATAATTGTGTCAAGTTTTATTTGAAAATCAATTTTTAAGGAGTCTTTATTAATTATAGAAATCTTATTTTTATCGATTTCTTGAAATGGTAAGTTCGCTTCAATTAAAAAATTCTCACCAAACTTTAATGTCTTATTTTGACCCGATTTAATAATCAGTGAATCATTTAATTTATTTTTTAAATTCAAAGTAAGTGTATCAGAAAAAGAATTATTGAAAACATTGAAAGTGATTGAGTCTAACTTTTTATCTGTTTTTAGCCAGTAGATTAAGCTATCTGATTTTCTCTCTTTCGTTATTCTACTAGAATAAATTAGGGAGTCT
>VMCO01000080.1 GCA_008081325.1 Flavobacteriaceae bacterium | reverse complement strand
TAATAACTGAAGATGCAATTTTACCTGTACCAATAAAACCTAAATTCATAATTTTGGATACTTTATATTGATTATATTGAATTAATTAACAAAAAAAGAACCTCTAATTCTTAGTAATTCTCTGCTTAATTCCTTGTTTTCTTTGAAAGGTTTTCTTCCATGAAGCCAGAAATAATTATTTGCAATCACAGAGAATCCAACAGGTAATTTTGTAATTATTTTATTTTTACTTTCCTCTAATCCATCAGATAATCTTTGTAAAAAATTTCCTTGATCCATATTTTGAGGTTCTGGAAATTGATCTATATAAGATATCGTTGGTCTTCCCTTATTATCAGTTGAAAAGACTGGGTGCTCTACCTTGTAATCAATATTTTTACTTTTTGGAGATCCCCAAACAAAATTTTGTCTCCCAACTGGATCATTGTATAAATCATCACAATGCTCCCAGTCATCAAGGTGTAACATAGCTGTTTCACCACCTTCAACATTTTGCTCATCAATTTTTGTCATAATTAACCAATCGGTTACATCTTTCACATATGTCCCATCTGTATGAAGATCCATATTCCTATAAGCCTTTCTTAAATAAGAGTCGCTACTATCTTCATGTTTAACATGAAAACGAGCATAATATTTTCCTGCCATGGCATCATGATTAGGTACACCAATTAGATGAGCTATTGCAGTTGATAACTTAACTAAAAATGTATCATTAATTTTTGCAGTTATATTTTTTGGTCCAATAATAAAGCAACCTGTAGATCTATCTCTAATAATTGAGTTCATTAATTCGCTTAATTTATTATTTGTTAAATCATCTAAACTTTTAGCTAAAGTAAATCTTGTAAATGGTTTTAGCTCTAATGCTGTTAAATCAAATTTATTAAAAGGGAAAATTAATTTATCTATTATATCATTTTCTAAACTAATTTTAATAATCCTATTTGATTTATCGTGTTTTTGAATGTCTATGCCTGTAATTTTTTGCATTCTAAATTTTATTTTACCTTATTTTATAAATCAATTTAATCAGATATAATTGTTAATTATTGCCATACAAATAGCTGAGAAAATTGTAGGATAAACAAAGTTTTTCTTTGAAATAAAAAAAACAACTAAAGATAACAGCACAACAAGAAATCTACTTGAATAACTAGCATCTACCAAAACACCAGCTGGAAAAATTATAGTTCTAGCTATTAGTGCTGCTAATGTTGCATAAGCTAAACAATTAAACCACTTAAAAAGTTTAGAGGTTTCTTTTATACCTTCAGATGTAAGAGCTCCCAAAAATCTAGACAAAAATGTTGCTAGGGACGTAACAAGGATTGCGTAAACGATATTAGCTGACACTGTGCTCTCCTACTAGATAAGCTATGGTTCCACCAATTACACCTGCTAACAAAATTGACCACTCTGGTGAGAATAAATAAATAATTGGTCCCAATATAGTTCCAAGCAAAACTGATAGAGCTACCGGTATAGTCTTAGATGCCCCAACCATCATGCATAAAAAATAAACTGGATTAAGAATTGCTAATCCCATCATCATATCTTTATTCAAATACTCTGAAAAAGAGAAACCTATAAATGTTCCAATAACCGATACACTTACAGTTGCACTTCCAATACCAATCCAATAATCAATTCTGTATTCTTTTGGAATTTTTTTATAATTACTTTTCATGATTAGCCAAGCGGAAACAGCAATGAAATGACAAGAAAAGTAATACTTCCATTTAGGTTGACTTTTGTGCATCATTAACGGGAATAAGGATACAGCCATAGGGTAAAGTCTTGCGTTAACAAACCAAACCGCCAAAAAAATATTTAACAGAGATGCTCCAATTAACATGGACTCAGCCATTACTAGTGAGCCCGGTAAAGCATAAGTTAAAACAGTTGAAAAAATACTTTCCTGAATATTAAAACCTAAATTTTTAAATAGAGCTCCAATAGCTATAAAACAACAAGTGAGAGCAATTGCAGGACTGTCGTGAGTAAATATAGATCTATATCCTTTGAAGAAAAAATTTTTATTAATCATTATCCACCTAGGAACAGTCTACCAACATCAGGGTTTTGAAGTAAATCGTCTCCTTTACCTGCTATTGCAGTTTGCCCAGATACTAAAACGTATCCTATATCTGCAAACTCCAATCCTTTTTTGGCATTTTGCTCAACTAGAATGATTGTTTTTTTTTCATTTTGTTGAAGATCTCCTAAAATTTCAAAAACCATATCAATATATCTTGGTTCCAAACCAATTGAAGGTTCGTCAACAAGTAATACAGACGGTTTCATCACTAAAGCTCTTGATATTTCCAATAATCTTCTTTCTCCACCAGATAATACTTTTGCGGGTTGGCTTCTTCTGTTTCTAAGCCTTTCATATTTTTCTAATATTCTCTCTGCTTCTTCAAAAGATTCCTCTGTTTTATCTTTTATGTAGCCACCCATCAGTAAATTTTCCTCTACCGTCATATCTGGAAAGACAGAGTTGTCTTGTAAAATATATGCAATTCCAACTGATTTTAATTTTTCAGCTGGTGTTAGATTTGTAATTTCTTTTCCATCTATTTCTATTTGACCTGAAAAAATATTTGTAAACCCATATATCGAATGGAGTATTGTAGATTTACCTGCTCCATTCGGTCCAATCAAACATAATGATTGAGCCTTATTTACAAACAAGTCAAAATTATGCAGAATTTCCATTTTTCCATATCCAGCATTTAATTTTTTTATTGTTAAATGTATTTCATCTGGAGATAGT
>VMCO01000003.1 GCA_008081325.1 Flavobacteriaceae bacterium | reverse complement strand
TAGCTTACTCCCTTCCAGCTTCCCAGGACCACCTACAACTCACGACGGACTTCCGGGAGTCCGACTTGCTTCTGGTTCCTTCGGCCCCGGATTATCAGTTGCTGTTGGTGCTGCATTATCAAAAAAATTAAATGATGATAATAATATAGTTTACTGCCTAATGGGTGACGGAGAACTTCAAGAAGGTCAAAATTGGGAGGCAATAATGTATGCATCGGCTAATAAAGTTGATAATTTAATAGCAACAATTGACTTAAACGGTCAACAAATTGACGGCTCAACCGAAAATGTATTAAGTCTTGGTAATCTTAAGAATAAGTTTAACGCTTTTGGCTGGGAGGTGATCGAATGTGTAGAAGGAAATAATATTAACGAAATTAAATCTTCTCTGAAAGCTGCAAAAGATAAGTGTCATAAACAAAAACCTGTTTGTATTTTATTGAAAACAATTATGGGAAATGGTGTTGATTTTATGATGCATACACATGAATGGCATGGAAAAGCACCAAACGACGATCAATTAAAAATTGGTTTAAATCAAAATGAAGAAACATTAGGTGATTATTAAATATGGAAAACTTTACTTACACAGAAAAAAAGGATACTAGAAGTGGTTTTGGTGACGGTCTGACAGAACTAGGTCTAAAGAATAAAAATGTTGTTGCACTTTGTGCTGACTTGACAGGTTCCCTTAAAATGAATGATTTTAAAAAAAATCATCCTGAAAGATTTTTTCAAGTCGGTATAGCTGAAGCAAACATGATGGGTATTGCTGCAGGTTTGACAATTGGAGGTAAAATTCCTTTCACCGGAACCTTTGCAAACTTTTCAACCGGAAGAGTTTACGATCAAATAAGACAATCAATAGCTTACTCAGGAAAAAATGTGAAAATATGTGCTTCACATGCTGGAATAACCCTAGGAGAAGATGGTGCTACCCATCAAATTTTAGAAGATATTGGGATGATGAAAATGCTTCCAGGAATGACTGTGATTAACACTTGTGATTACAATCAAACAAAAGCAGCTACTTTAGCTTTAGCTGATCATAATGGGCCTGTTTACCTTAGATTTGGTAGGCCCAAAGTTCCTGTATTCACTGATCCCAGTCAAAAATTTGAAATTGGGAAAGGGATTAAATTAATTGATGGTAGCGATGTAACTATAGTGGCAACTGGACACTTGGTGTGGGAATCAATTGAGGCTGCCAAAGCTTTAAAAGAATCTGGAATCAGTGCAGAAGTTATAAATATTCATACGATTAAGCCATTAGACAAAAAGATAATCCTTGAATCAGCAGCAAAAACCAAATGCATTGTCTCTGCTGAAGAACATAATTTTTTAGGTGGCCTAGGGGAAAGTATATCGAGAGTTTTATCTAAGAATTTACCTTTACCTCAAGAATTTGTAGCAACAAAAGATACATTTGGTGAATCGGGTACTCCTGCACAACTCATGGAAAAATACGGATTGAATGCGGCTTCAATTGTAGAAAAAGTAAAAAAAGTTATTTCTAGAAAATAAACTAGTCGTCTCTTGATGCTGAATCATCTGGATCTAAATAATTAGGAATTCCATCTCCGTCTGTATCATCATTAGTTGGATCACCGTCTCCAATATCGTTAGTTGGATCACCATCTCCGTCTCTATCCACTGTTAAGTCACTATCAGGTTCTAAGTCTTCGTCTACAGTCAATGTACCATCATTATCGTCATCGCTATCTACAAAATCAGCAAATGTATCATCATCAGAATTATCATCTGTTAAATCATAATTTCCGTTAATATCTTCTAGGTGAGATGGAACATTATCAAAATCATGATCATTTACTTCAGACTGAAATATTTTAAATTTAAAAATAAGGTTTGAATATACTGGAACCGAACCAGCAGCAGCAGAATAATATCCAAGACCAGAAGGTAAAAACATTATACCGATACCAGGATTATTATATGTAACTGTTCCGTCTGAATTGATTATAAAATCTTCAGCATTATTAAATTCAGGAAGCACTCTACCCCATCCCGCTATTGTAGCGGTTAAGTCAAAATCGACAGGTGAAATCGAGCTATCAAATATTGTATCATCCATCAAGCTTCCTTCATATGATACCCTGACTTTATCAGAAAAATTAGGTGAAACTTCTGATCCTCCTTGATTGATTCTTAAAACATAGTATTCATATTCAACATCAAAATAAGTTGTTGTAAAGGTTTCAACTAGATCAATTAGTAAAGAATTTTGATCAGGGTTAGGTAGCTCACCGTCTTCAGGTAGTTCATTAATCTCAATATTGTCAAAAGAAATGGAAGGGTTATTACTTAAAATAGTTTCATTGATGTAATGAGTTTGCAAATAACCAACTAAGGAATCATTATCTATCACTTGCTGCTCAGTCCTATCAGCTTCAGGAACTTCAGTTATACCATCTCCTCCATCATCACCACAAGAGAATCCCAAAAACAAAATTGCTATTATTAAGATATATAGTTTTAATTTCATAGATTAATTAACTTTGACAGCAAAAATACAATTATAAAGAATATATTTTATTTATTTAACATTCTTTTATGGACAAGAAAAAAATTTTAGATTACCCTCAAATCAAAAAAAAGATAAGTAGGATCTCCCTTCAGATAATTGAATCAAATATTGATGAAGATGAAATAATTATTGCTGGTATTGAAAATAATGGTTATTTAATCGCAGAAAAAATTTGTGATGAAATAAAAAATATTTCAAAAAAAAATATCACATTATGTAATATTATAATTGATAAAAAAAATCCTAGAA
>VMCO01000011.1 GCA_008081325.1 Flavobacteriaceae bacterium | reverse complement strand
ATTCATAGAATGCATGCATGGTTTTTCGAGAAACAAATATATACTTTATTGTGACTCTTTCTGTGAAAGAAATATTAAAATTTATAATTTGTATGATAGCCTATTTAATATTTCTCTTGATATTTCTGCAAGAAAAGGAAAGCCAATTTCATCATAATCATATTCATCATCATTATATATTTTATTTGTATTAACATTTATTGTTGCAGTCAAGATAAATGAAATATCACCACTTTTTATGTATGCCACATCAGATAATTGGCCATAAGCCAAACCAACTTTATTGTAAATTTTTATATTTTCATCAAACTCCAAATTCTGATCACCATAAATAAAAAATTTACCAAAATAATACGGAAAATCATCAGAATTATAACCAAAATCTATAGGGTATCCTGACATATAATCAAATAGTAAATGTTTTTGATTTTCCGATAGGTTGAATCTTTCAGACTCCTTAAATTTCTCTGGAAAAAATAATATTTTTATTACCCTATGTAGATCAGGAATTGAAATATAATTTTTTTCTGAAAAATCCATTTGACTCAAGACTAATTTTCCTGATGAATCAATATAGCCTTCTCCTTTTTTTAGATTCTTTATTTTAAGCTTTTGAATATTATGATTATTATTTCTGAATGAAACTATTGAATCTTCAAGAAAAAAATTAACCACTTTTCCGTCTAGATTTGATGAATTATTGGTTGAAAGCCTGTGGAATATTTTTGAATCTTTAAATCCTTTTGATTTTAATTTTTTATTTATATAATCTTGTCCAAGAAATTCAAATAATCTATTATTTGCCTGATTGTCACTTAAAATAAAAACCTTTTCAATTTCTTTTTTTATGGTAGTTTTTAAGGTGTCATCTTCTAACATAAAAGGTGTGTCAATAGAAATATTCTCGTTCTCATTTAATTTTTCTAATGCAAGGAGTGCAATAGGCAGCTTAACTGTACTGGCTGGATAAAAATATTTCTTTTCATCAATGTTATATTCATATTCACTAAAAATTTCATTTTCATCTATCACTGTTAGCTTAACTTGTATTTCATTTTTTTTTAATGACTCAAGTAATAAGGGGTTTTTACTAATAAATTCTTCAATAAATTTTGAATTTGTTGAAGAATTATAACATGAACCTAGAATAAAAATTATTAATATTAGCTTTTTCATATATCATAAATTTATTAATAAAATATTTGATAAATAATTTTAATTTAATGCTTTCAACTTGCTATTTTTATTATTATTGTTCACAAATAAATTAATATGAACTTACACGAATACCAAGCAAAGGAAATTTTAAGTGGATTTGGAGTTAGAATACAGCGCGGATACGTTGCTTCAACACCAGAAAATGCTGTTGAAAAAGCAAAAAAATTAAATACTGAAACTGGTACAGATTTTTTTGTAATTAAGGCTCAAGTTCACGCGGGTGGTAGGGGTAAAGGTGGAGGTGTTAAACTTGCTAAATCTGTTGACGAAGTATATTCTATTTCTGATAAAATTATCGGAATGAATCTTATTACCCCTCAAACTTCAAAAGAAGGAAAAAAAGTTCATCAAGTTTTAATTGCCGAAGATGTATATTACCCTGGAGATTCTGAAGTTGAAGAGTATTATATTTCTGTTTTACTTAACAGAGCAACTGCAAAAAACATGATTATGTATTCTACTGAGGGTGGAATGGATATTGAAGCTGTTGCTGAAAATACTCCTGAACTAATTCACACCTTAGATGTTTGTCCTTCAAATGGTTTAACCGAAAAAGATGCAAATGAAATTGCTTCAAATTTATGTCTACAAGGAAATGCTAAAAATGAAATGATTTCCTTTGTCAAAGCTCTTTATGATGCATACGACAAATCTGATTCCTCTCTTTTTGAGATTAATCCAGTTATCAAAACGAGTGATGATAAAATTTTAGCAGTAGATGCTAAAGTGACAATTGACGATAATGCCTTGTTCAGACACAAAGATTATCTTGAAATGAGAGATGTAAGAGAAGAAAACCCCATAGAGGTTGAAGCCAAAGAAGTTGGCTTAAATTACGTAGATTTAGAAGGAAACGTTGGATGTATGGTTAACGGTGCTGGTCTAGCAATGGCTACCATGGATTTAATAAAACAGGCAGGAGGTGAACCAGCAAATTTCTTGGATGTTGGAGGTACTGCTGATAGTGAAAGAGTGGAGACTGCATTTAGAATCATTATTAAAGACCCAAATGTTAAAGCAATTCTTATAAATATTTTTGGAGGAATTGTAAGATGTGATAGAGTAGCTAACGGTATTGTTGATGCTTGTAAAAATATGAAGGATGAAATTTCGGTTCCTATTATTGTAAGATTGGAGGGAACAAACTCTAAAATTGCAAAAGAAATTATTGATTCATCAGGTCTTAATTTTTACAGTGCTGTTGAGTTTAAAGAAGCTGCAGATAAAGTTCAAAAAGTTTTAGAGACTTGCTGATTTAAGCTCTTTTAATTTCTTAATTTGATCTCTATATAATGCAGCAGATTTAAAATTTAATTCTTTTGCACTTTTTTCCATTTCCCTTCTTAAATCTCTTATTTTTTTATCAAAATCTTTAGGTTTTTTTGGTATTTCAAAGTCAATAATAGTTTCACTTATTTTCTCAGTATTATTTTTTAGTAATCTTTTAGTTAGAGGATTTTCAATACTCTTGACAATGGGTTTTGGGGTAATCCCGTTTTTCTCATTGAATTCAATCTGTTTTGATCTTCTATAATTGGTTTCATCAATAGTTTTTGTAATGCTTTTATTGATTTTTTTTGTTTATATATTTTTTTTCCCTTTAATATGTTTCTTATCTTTTTCGTTATTTTTTTTTAATGA
>VMCO01000001.1 GCA_008081325.1 Flavobacteriaceae bacterium | reverse complement strand
ATCCAATCCTTTGGTTATCATTTGTGTCCCTATTAAAACATCATATTCATTATTATCAAATGCATTAATTATCTTTTTAAAATTATTTTTAGCTCTTGTAGTATCATAATCTAATCTTGTAATTCTAAGCCTAGGAAAAAATTCTTTTAACTCAAGTTCAACCTGTTCAGTTCCAAAACCCCTTGAAAGTAAATCATCACTGTTACATTTTAGGCAATTATTATTTAATTGTTCGGAGAATCCACAATAATGACATCTAAGTAATTTTTTTGAATAATGATAGGTTAATGTTACATCACAGTTAACACATTTAGGTGAATGACCACATGAATTACACTCCAAAACAGGGGAATATCCTCTTCTATTTTGAAAAAGTATAACTTGCTTTTTTTTCTCAACAACCTCTTTTATTTTGTTCAGTAAAGTATCTGTAAATAAACCAAACATTTTTCCTTCTTTAATTTTATCTGAAAGATTTATTAAATTAATTTTAGGCAGAGGTATGTTTCCATATCTTTCATCTAATTCAACAATTGATAATTTTTTTGATGTTTTAGAATTGTAGTAGCTTTCAATTGATGGTGTAGCAGATCCTAATAAAACTCTTGAATTATGTATGTTTCCAAGCATCAGAGCCGAATCTCTAGCATGATATCTTGGAGAGGGTTCATATTGTTTATAAGACTGTTCATGTTCTTCATCTACTATGATTAATTTTAGTTTATTATAAGGGAGAAAAATAGCAGATCTAGCCCCAATTATGATCTGAGGATCCTTATTTTGATTTATATCATTCCAAAGCTCAGCCCTTTGGTTAATATTTAAGCCCGAGTGATAGACTACTAAATTTTTTGGAAAAAAAACCTTTAATCTCTCTACCAACTGTGTAGTGAGTGCAATTTCCGGAACCAAGAACAAAACCTGATTTCTTGAAACCAGTAAATTTTTAATTAAACTAACATAAATTTCAGTTTTACCAGATGATGTTACTCCCTTAAAAAGTACATTATTATCTAGTTTAAATTCGTTTTTAATGTTTTGATATGCTTCTCTTTGCTTATTAGATAAAGTGAATTGATTAAAACTTAAATTATGATTTGTTGGATTTCTTTTCTCCTCAAGCTCATAAAATTCGAATATGTTTTTTTCAACCATTCTTTTTAAAATAGCAGAATAACTTTTACTAATATTTTTAAATTCTGAAGCTTTAATGTTTTTAAATGATTGGTTTTTTAGTTTATGATAATAATCTAAAAATTGAAGTTGACTTTTGGCGCCTTTTGATATTGATGAAACAAAACCGTTTGAAAAATCTTTACTGAGCCTCACACATCTTACAAGTTTAGGCTTATATTTTGAGTATATTTTTTCATCAACTCTGATAAGCTCCTTTTCATTCATCGAATTAATAATTGAAAAAATATTTTTTTTATCAAGTATTTCAGAAACTTCTTTAATGGATAATTGCTTGTTAATTTTTAATGCATCAATAATTAAATATTCAGAGTCATCTAAATTATTGTCATTAATTTCATTTTCATTATTGAGTGTCAAAATAGTTTCACTCTGTAAAATTAAATTACTTGGTATGGAAGCTCTCATTACTTCTCCGATCGATGTAAAATAATATCTAGATATCCAGTCCCAAAACTTTAGTTGAAAACTATTTACAATTGGAAAATCATCAATAATTTGAATAATAGACTTGAATTCAAAATCACTATCATTATGATCATCATTATGTGTTTTGTAGGAAACAGAGGTATATAATTTTGACTTACCAAATGGAACAATAATTCTCATTCCAGGTTTTATAAAATGATATTCCTCTTCACTTATTAAATAAGTGAATTTTTGATTTACAGGAATCGGTAAAATTACATCAACATAAAAGCTCATAAAATTATTTAATTATAATATGATATTTTTGACAATTGTTAGTGGTAAATTTACTTACAAATAATCTTATGAATATTAAGCTAATTTACATTAGTAAAAATAAAAGTAATAATATTGAATTATTAGTTAATGATTATGAAAAAAAAATAAATCATTTTATTAAATTTTCATCAGTATGCTTAAAAAAGAAAAATCAACAAACAGAAAAATCTTTAATAGTTAAATCTGATTCTGACTTAATCCTGAAAAACATCAATAAAGATGATTTAATCATTTTACTTGATGAAAAAGGAAAAGAATACTCAAGTAATGACTTTGCTAAATTTATTTCAAATAAAATGATGAATAGAACTAAAAACATCACTTTTATTATTGGAGGTGCATATGGTTTTTCAAAAGAAATAATAGAAATGTTTAATCTAAAAATATCATTATCAAAATTGACATTTTCACATGATATGGCTAGATTATTTTTTACAGAACAACTTTATAGGTCTCTTACTATTATCAATAATATTCCCTATCACAATCAATGAAAAAATTAATTTTTGCTACTCACAATTCAAATAAAGTAAAGGAAGTAAGGACCCAGCTAAAGGGATCTTATGAAATATTAGGTTTAAATGATATAGGCTTTACCGAGGAGATAATTGAAGACAAACAAACGATAATCGAAAATTCGATAGCAAAGGTTAAGTTTGTTAAAGAAAAAACTGGTTATGATTGTTTTGCAGACGATACCGGTTTGGAAGTTAAGGTGTTGGGAGGTATGCCAGGTGTTATATCAAAAAGATTTGCAGGACCAAACGCTAATTCAGATGAAAATATTGATAAGTTATTAGATATGTTACATATTCAACTGGACAGAAGCGCTCAGTTTAAAACCGTAATATCACTTTCAAAAAACGGAGAAATAAGAACATTTGAAGGAATATGTAAAGGGAATATTGCACTCAAAAGAAT
>VMCO01000064.1 GCA_008081325.1 Flavobacteriaceae bacterium | reverse complement strand
CACCTTCAAAAGTTCCATAAAATTTACCAACTAATTTTGAATCTTGATTTGTTATTAGTTCAGATTTCCATGTAGGTTTTTGTTCATTGTAGTCATAACCAACAAAAGAACCTCTAATTCTTAAATACTCCTCAAAGTCATCAGGGACTTTACAACCACCTTCATCAGTAATGCAGGGGTTGCCACCTTTCCAAACCAAATACGGTCCAGGTAATAGATTTTTTTCAGAATTCGTTTCAATTTTGATAACAAAAGCATCATAAGTAATACCGTTAGATTTAGTTATTCCAGGAGCGATATATGCGTTTATTATCTTACCTGCTCTTGCTTGATCATATGATGCACCAAATGTACTTATCTCACCATCGATTCTTCTGCCAGGAATTGCCGAATCAGGTATATCTTCAGGTTGAACATCTACTGAATCTCCTTCAGACGCTGGAATAGTGGTAGTTGTAGATGCTGTTGTTGTAGTCGTAGATTCTTCAATTGAAGAATTAGCAAGTGCTTCCTCAACTGCTTGTTCAACAGCTGCATCAATTTGTGCTTGAATCTCTTCTTGTGTTGGTTCAGAACTACAAAATGAAATCAACAATGTAAAAATTAATGTTGTAAATAGTAATTTATTTTTCACAAGTAAATATTAATTAGAAATTTTTCTAAGTAAAGTATATCAATAATATTTTTAATTTGAACCTGTGACTTCTTCCTTATAAGGGAAAACATCTTTATAAAGATTTATAATAAATTAAAAGAAAAGGAAAAATATGAAATCTGTAGTAAAAATTAGAAGATTCATTGCTATCTTTTTACTCTTTTCTACAATTCAAGGTGTAATTTCCGACTATGAACAAGGCATTCCTTTTAATGAAACCATAGGTGGTGTCGCTCTAATGACATTAATTATATTTTTCCTAGTCAAACCACCAAAAGAGAAAAACAAGAAATTTGAAGTTGAAGATTTAGACTACGAAGAAATTGATGAAGCAATCGTAATTGAAGAAACTTTTGACGATTTAGAAACTTTAGAAATTGAGGACAATGAAGAATTTCTACCTACTGAAAATTTTGAAAGTAACTACAAACAGAAAAAAGAGAAAAGTAGTAATCCAATAAAAGATAAACAAAGCTTGATATCAAGAATTTTTCAAGGAAAAACTGATAGATATTAATTACTTAATTTAATAACGAATTATTCTCAATTTGTGGATTTATTTGATATTGCAATTTTGCTATTTACGTTTGAGTTAATATTTTATAAATTTATACCTCAAAGAGTGTTCCTATTTTCTATTTACTTAGGAGTATTAACTGCAATTGCACAAATAATAGTTGTTGGATATAAATGGCAATACATGCCTATATATTTTATTATCTTTGCCTATTCAGTCAGATTTACATATTCGGCAAAAAAATTTAATAACCTCTTGTCAAGACTCTCCTCATTTGTAATGTTTTTGATATTTATCATTGCTTTAGTTCTCAATTTTGTTTTTCCTGTTCCTACATTTGAAATAGAAAACTTCAAATACTCCGTTGGTTATGAAGAAATACATATTGTATTAGATAAAGAAAATCCAAAAGCTTTTGTTGAATTAAGCAATTTAGAACCTGGTTCAAATAGAGAATTAATGGTTGATATATATTATCCAAGTAATGAAGAATCTGATTACGTTCAATTAGTAAAAGACGAAGGTAAGGTTGGTGGCACGATTGTCCAGTATCTAAATAGGACTTGGAGTTTAAACATACCTGAAGTAATGTTGGAACACCTATCATTAATTAGTTTTCAAGTTTCTGAAAATATTGAACCAATAAATGAAAAACTTCCCGTTGTTGTTTATTCACATGGATGGGCTGGAACAAAGTTTTTTGCTGCAGAGCAATTAATGAATCTTGCTTCTCAGGGATATATCGTAATAGCAGTAGATCATACAGGATTAGCAATGTTTACTAATTTGCCTGATAAAACTATTTACAATACTGGTTCTAGTGAAGTGTCATCAAATATATTCAATGTTATGAATGGAATGGCAATAGATATTGAAGACACCTTAAGTTATTTACAAGAAACTTCATTGTCTGAGAACTTAAATACATTATTTAAGAACTATGCAGACTTTAATAACATTTCATTAATTGGACACTCTACTGGAGGTGGATCAATATATTTATACTGCACTAATAATCCATGTCAAACAATGATTTTACAAGATCCATTTTTCACACCATTGACAACTGAGCTTGGCATTTTAAACATGCCCTCTGATACATACTGGATTTACTCACAAGACTGGTATAGAGGATTTGAACCAGGGGTGGAAACACCAGAGTTTGATGTTTATAAGGACCAATTTAATAGAAATGGATATAAAGCAGAAAGTTACTATTTAAAAGACTCAAGACATTATGACTTTATTGCTTTTGGTTCTATAAGCCCCTTATCAGGTTATACATTTTTAAAAGGACCAATCCCTTATAAAAATGCTTTAGAGTCAAACAATAGTTTCAATTTAGCTGCCTTAACGAATACCAATATTATTGAAACTGAATACCTTATTCAAATTTCTGAGTGAATACAATACACTAATATTTATAATTAATAAGGATTTTTCATTATGACTCTAATAGATGGTACATATTTAGCAATAGAAAAGCCTCTTCTCTATATACATATTTTTGCAGGTTTTATTTCACTAAGCATCGCTTATTTTTTATTGTTTATAAAAAAAGGCAATAAAAGACATAAACAATTAGGAATGATTTATGTTTACGGAATGACAACAATTTTTATCACTGCTATTCCAATGAGTTTGCTTGGAGGTTTGAATATATTTTTATTTGTTGTGGCTATCTTTTCATTTTATTTAGCTTTTG
>VMCO01000143.1 GCA_008081325.1 Flavobacteriaceae bacterium | reverse complement strand
CTCTAATTGTTATTTCTGCGGCAAATTTTGCCGAATCTCTATTAATAGAAAGCGGATTAAGCTTTTTAGGTCTTGGAGCTCAGCCGCCAATGACTAGTTGGGGATTAATGATTAAAGATCACTATAATTATATTATTCTGGGTGAACCTTTTTTGGCAATAATTCCTGGGTTATGTATCATGCTTCTTGTTAGTTCATTTATGATACTTGGGAATTCCCTAAGGGATTTGTTAGATGTTAAAAATTAATAATCTTTTGGAGGAAATTGTAGTAGGATTTTACCAACTATAGCGTTGATTTTTTCATTCTTTTTATCTGGCTTATCATTGTAGATGTATCCTTTACCAATTCCTTGCCATACCAATTCGTTTTTTTTATTGTCTACAATATCAATGAAGAGAACACCTTCATTATATTTAAATGAATTTAGATACCAGCTGCTAGCATAATGCCCCATACCTCCGTAAGGAACTGCTGATCCATAGTAATTACTACTAGGATAATAATTTACTTTTTGATTTGTTTGGGTAAAGAAATTTATAGTGAAATCAGGATCTATTGAGCTTTTTCTAAATCCTTTATTATACAGTTCAATGTCAATTGCTTTCAATATTCTTTTTTTGTCAATGTCATTTATTTTGACTTTATCGATTCCTTTTTTTGAGAAGGCGTATGTTTTTAAATCTGAAAAATCAACATTCTGATTAAAGTCAGAGCTTACTCTAATCGATTCGCAGGAAAATAAAATTGAAATAAATAAAACAAATACTACAGCCTTTTTCATATTATAGATTTTCTAAAAGTTTATCATCCACTAAGTTAGGTAAAGTTACTTTAAGTTTTGAATTTTTTTTCATAGCTCTAGAAATCTGATCTATAGCTCCTTTATTTCTTGCCCAATTTCTTCTAGCAATACCATTGTTAACATCCCAAAATAACATTGATTTGATATTCTTTTCGCTTTTTTCTGAACCGTCAATGTACATACCAAAACCTCCGTTTATAACTTCACCCCAACCAACTCCACCACCATTATGTATGCTAACCCAGGTAGCTCCTCTAAAACTATCCCCAATAACATTTTGTATTGCCATATCAGCTGTAAATTGAGAGCCGTCATAAATATTAGAGGTTTCCCTGTAAGGTGAATCAGTTCCTGAAACATCGTGGTGATCTCTTCCTAAAATTACTGGACCAATTTTACCTTCTTTTATGGCTTTATTAAATGCTTTTGCAATTTCAATTCTTCCGACGGAGTCAGCGTATAAAATCCGTGCTTTAGATCCAACAACTAAATTATTTTCTTTGGCGGCTTTAATCCACTGAATATTATCTTGCATCTGTTGTTTAACATCATCGGATGCATTAAGAGCTAATTTTTCTAATACTTCACAGGCAATAGCGTCTGTAATATCTAGATCATTCTGTTTGCATGATGAGCAAACCCATCTAAACGGACCAAAACCATAATCAAAGCACATTGGACCCATAATATCTTGAACGTAACTAGGATACTTAAAGCTTCCATCTTCTTTAAGAATATCTGCTTTAGCTTTTGAAGCTTCTAATAGAAATGCATTTCCATAATCAAAGAAATATGTCCCATTTTTAACATGTTTATTAATAATTTCAACATGTTTTTTTAAAGTTGATTTTACTTCACTTTTAAATTTTCTTGGATTTTCATGAATTAACTTATTTGCTTCTTCAAATGAATATCCTAACGGATAATAACCACCAGACCAAGGATTATGTAGAGATGTTTGATCACTTCCAATATCGACCTTAATATCATTTTCATAAAAAGATTCCCAAACCTCAACAATATTTCCATGATAAGCTATAGAAACAACTTCCTTATTTTTTTGAGCAACTTGGACTCTCTTTACTAATTTTTTAGGATCATTGATTACTTCGTCAATCCAATTTTGCGAATACCTGGTCTCAATAGCTTTTTTATTTACCTCAGCGCAAACTGTGATACAGCCAGAAATATTTCCAGCTTTTGGTTGAGCTCCACTCATTCCTCCTAAACCAGATGTTACAAAAATTTTCCCTTTTGGCTTTTTGTTTATTTTTCTAAATGCATTTAAAACAGTGATAGTAGTCCCATGAACAATTCCTTGAGGTCCAATATACATATAGCTTCCTGCAGTCATTTGGCCGTATTGGCTTACTCCAAGAGCATTGAATTTTTCAAGATCTTCCTTTTTTGAATAATTTGGAATAACCATTCCATTGGTTACAACAACTCTTGGTGCATTTTTATTTGAAGGAAATAAACCTAAAGGGTGACCTGAATACATAACAAGTGTTTGATCATCAGACATCTCAGAAAGATATTTCATTGTTAATCTATATTGAGCCCAATTTTGAAACACAGCACCATTACCTCCGTATGTAATAAGTTCATGTGGATGTTGTGCTACACGTTTATCAAGATTGTTTTGAATCATTAACATTATACTTGCTGCTTCCTTTGACTTATGAGGGTATTCGTTTATTGGTCTTGCATACATATCATAACTTGGTCTAAATCTGTGCATGTAGATTCTTCCATATTTTAATAATTCAGAATTAAACTCAGGTATTAATTTTTTGTGAAATTTTTTATCAAAATACCTTAATGCATTTCTAAGTGCAAGTTTTTTTTCTTCAGCATTGAGTATATTTTCTCTGATTGGAGCATGATTTATGCTGGTGTCATATTCCTGTTTTTTTGGTAGTTCATTTGGAATGCCGGTTAAAATTTCTTTTTTAAAATCCATGTTAATTCAGTTTTGCATTATAGCCGTAGGGACAATGTTTGCAATGACTGGGACAACAATATCCGCGGGGTAGGTTAGAGGGGGCGGGAAAACATGGGGAGCCCGCGGCGGTAAGAGAAAAAGCTTCAG
>VMCO01000081.1 GCA_008081325.1 Flavobacteriaceae bacterium | reverse complement strand
GATATCGTTATAATGGCGGCCGCTGTAAGTGATTATAAACCAGTTAAATTTTCTAAAAAAAAGATTAAAAAAGACAATAATGAATTAAATATCAAGTTTGAAAAGACTAGGGATGTTTTATTTGAATTAGGTGAAACAAAAAAGCATCAGCTTTTAATCGGTTTTGCTCTTGAAAATAACGATGAGATATTACATGCAAAAAATAAGTTAGATAAGAAAAATTTAGATTTGATTGTTTTAAATTCGTTAAATGACAAGGGAGCGGGTTTCGGATATGATACAAACAAGATTACAATTATTGACAGTTTAGGGGATATTTTTCCATATGAACTCAAAAAAAAGACCGAGGTAGCGCAAGATATATTTAAACACATAATTAAATTAATTTGAAGAATTTTTTAATATTACTTTTATTGCTAACAAACATTATAAATTCACAGGAGTTAAACTGTGAGATAGTGGTTGAGGCTCGTCAAACAGGAAATGAAAACCTTCAGGTTTTTAAGACACTACAATCTCAATTAACAGAATTTGTAAATAATACCAGCTGGACAAAACAAACCATACGTCAAAATGAAAAAATTGACTGTTCGATGTTTTTAAATATAAGTTCTTATGAAAACGGTGTTTTTCAAGGAACAATACAAGTTCAATCTTCAAGACCAATATTTAATTCTTCTTATAATTCTCCAACGTATAATTTTAACGATAGAAATTTCACGTTTAATTATCAAGAATTTCAGAATTTCACATTCAACGAAAATCAGTTTGAAAATAATTTAGTTTCTGTGATCGCTTTTCATATTTATGTAATTCTTGGTATAGATGCAGATACTTTTAAGTTAAATTCTGGAACTCCTTTTTTTGAACAAGCTCAAAAAATTCTAGATTTTTCACAACAAAAAGGTTTTAGAGGTTGGGGAGCTGGTGATGGTCTACAATCCAGATACTATTTAATCGACAATATTTTATCAACAACATTTAAAGAATACAGAAATGTAATGTATGATTATCATATTAAAGGATTGGATATAATGGTTAATGAATCTAAAGCTGGTAAGGAATCTGTTGCTAAATCTATAATGATGCTTGATCAAATGAACAGAAGAAGGCCAAATTCTTATATTTTAAGAGTGTTTTTTGACACTAAAGCCGATGAAATACTAGATTTGTTTAGTGGTGGACCAAAAGTTCCAGTTACTAATCTAATTTCAACTTTAACTAAAATCGCTCCAAATCATTCTGATAAGTGGAGAAATATTAGTTTTTAACAAAAAACAATTTTATTTTTAATAAGACCATTAGATTAAAAGTTGCTTAAAAATTTATCCATAAAAAATTATTTACTGATTGATGATTTATCAGTAACATTTAATAACGGATTCACTGTAATTACAGGTGAAACAGGTGCTGGTAAATCAATTCTTGTGGGTGGTATTTCATTAATTTTAGGCAAACGGGCTGACCTCTCTGTTAATCGTGATAAATCTAAAAAGTGTATCATCGAGGGTGTTTTTGATATCGGATCTTTTGATCTGAAATCTGTATTTGAAGAAAATGAATTGGATTATGATACAGAGACTATTCTAAGAAGAGAAATATCGATCTCTGGTAAATCAAGAGCATTTATTAATGATAGTCCTGTGAATCTAAGTCAATTATCTCTAATTGGATCTAAAATAATTGATATTCATTCACAACATCAAAATATTGAGGTTTTAAACAGTAAGTTTCAATTCGAATTACTTGATCTTATTTCAAATAATGACGATATGGTTTTAAGTTACTCAAATTTACTAGACGAATTTAAAATCAATTCTGATAAGCTTGATCTATTAATTAATCAAAAACAAAACTTAATTCAATCAATTGACTACAATAAATTTATTTTAGACGAAATTGACCAGGCTAATATCCTTGATGAAGATTTGGATTATTTGGAAAATATGCAAAATTCACTTTCAAATTTCGAAGAAATATCTAGAGAATTAAGCTTTGGTTCGCAAATCATTTCTGAAGAAAACTCAGGATTGGTTTCAAATCTGTTAAAATTGAAAAATTCAATAGATAAAATTTCAAATAATTCTGACAAATTTAAATCAATTTCTCAGAGATTATCATCGATAAGAATTGAGTTGGAAGATATAGCTGATGAGATTGATAATTTCTTAGATTCTATGGAACAAAGTCCCGAAAAATTAAATTCAGTGATTATCAAAATTGATTTAATTAATAATCTTCTTAGAAAACATTCATTGAGCTCATTAGTTGAGTTGTCTGAGTTTAGAGATAATCTTTCACAAAAAGTAGCCACAACCGAAAATATTGATAATGAAATTGAAGAAACTCGATCCAAATGTGACGATTTAGAAATAAATCTGAAAGCTATAGCTTACGAAATACATGAAAAAAGAAAATCAGTAATTCCCAATTTAACATCAGAAATTGAAAGTGTATTACATGAATTAGGAATGACTAACAGCAGGTTTAAAATTAATCTAGTTTCAACCGAAAAATTTTATGCAAATGGAATGGATACTATTGAATTTGAATTTCTTGCTAATAAAGGCTACGAGTTTAAGAAGATAAGGGAAGCTGCATCTGGAGGAGAAATGTCTAGAATTATGCTTGCAATAAAGTCAATTATGGCTAAGTATAGAAAATTGCCCTCCATTATTTTTGATGAAATAGATACTGGTGTTTCTGGTGAAATCTCAAAAAAAATGGGCATGATTATGAAGGATTTAGGTACAAAAATTCAGACTTTTTCGATAACACATTTACCGCAAATTGCAGCTATGGGAGAATCCCATTTCAAAATTTATAAAAAAGAGTTTGATGATTTAACAAAAACTATGATTTCCAGATTAAATGAAAACGATAGAATTATTGAAATTGCTAAA
>VMCO01000197.1 GCA_008081325.1 Flavobacteriaceae bacterium | reverse complement strand
TTTTCCCCAATATACCTTTTGATGGGTGAGGAGGAGTTTTACATTGACAATATAACTAATTTATTCATTGAAAATGTACTTACTGAACAAGAGAAGCAGTTTAACCTAAATATACTTTATGGCAAGGATGTTTCTGTTGAGCAAATAATCTCGGTTTGCAAAAAATACCCTTTAAACTCATTATATCAAATTGTTTTAATCAAGGAGGCACAGGATTTATCTAGAAGTTTTGATGGTTTAATCGACTATTTTAAACAGCCTCTTAATTCAACAATTTTAATAATTAATTATAAGCACAAATCAATAGATAAAAGAAAATCTTTCTTTAAGGTTCTTCAGAAAAATGCTAAAATATTTGAGTCTAAAAAATTATATGATAATCAAGTTCAGAATTGGATAACTGAAACTGTTTCTTTAGCTGGATTTTCAATTGACAGAAAATCTGTTGTTTTGATTAATGAACATTTGGGAAATAGTCTAAGTAAAATTTCTAATGAGCTTGATAAATTATTTGAGATAAAAAAGGAAGAAAAGGTAATAGAACCTGCTGATGTTGAGAAATATGTAGGTATTTCAAAAGAATTCAACAATTTTGAATTAAGAAAAGCATTAGGAGAAAAAAATTATAATAAAGCATTTCAAATAGCACAATATTTTACAGAAAATCCAAGTTCAAATCCATTGGTAGTTACCATTTCTACAATCTTTGATTTTTTTAATAAGCTTTTAATTTTTCATTCAAATCAATCCTTGGGAGACAGAAAAATGGCTTTAATTCTTGGTGTTAATCCTTATTTTTTAAATGAATATAAATTAGCATCATTAAACTATAATTTAAAGGAGGTGGTAAAGATTATTTCATTAATAAGAGATTACGATATGTATTCTAAGGGTGTTGGAATAAAAAAGGCAGATTCGTTTCTTTTAAAAGAAATGGTGGTGAGAATTATTAATATTAATTAAAGAGGGAATTTGTCGGGGTTTAGTTCATTCATAATTGAGTAAATTTTATCAAATACATCGTCAACCGAAGGTTTTGAGAAATAATCACCATCTGTACCGTAGGCTGTTCTGTGATCCTTTGCAGATAAAGTGTGTGGTTTACTGTCCAAGTGGTCGTATATGTTTTGATTGTTTATAAGATTATCCAAAATATAACCACTAGCTCCACCTGAAAAATCTTCATCAATGATAACAACCCTGTTAGTTTTTTTGACACTTTCACATATCTCTTTATCAAGGTCAAATGGTATTAGAGATTGACAATCAATAATTTCACAGCTTATATCAAATTTTAATAATTCTATCGAAGCTTTTTCAATTATTTTTAATGTTGATCCGTATGAAACTACTGTAATATCTTCTCCTGATCTTATTTTATCAACCTTACCAATTTTAACTGTAAACTCACCTAAATTACTTGGCAAGGTCTCTTTTGTTCTGTAGCCATTTAAACATTCTACAACAATTGCTGGTTGATCTCCCTTTAACAGTGTATTATAAAAAGCTGCAGCAATGGTCATATTCCTTGGAACTAATAAATAGATACCTCTAAGAAGATTTATCATACCTCCCATAGGAGAACCAGCATGCCAAATTCCTTCTAATCTATGTCCTCTAGTTCTCACAATTAAAGGAGATTTTTGTTTACCTCTAGTTCTATAGTGTAGAGTTGCTAAATCATCACTTAAAAGTTGAATTGCATATAGTAAGTAATCTAAGTATTGAATTTCTGCAATTGGTCTTAAACCTCTTAGTGCTAATCCAATTCCTTGACCTATAATAGTTGCTTCTCTGATGCCAGTGTCAAAAATTCTTATTTCGCCAAATAATTCTTGAAGCCCCTCAAGTCCCTGATTTACACCGCCTATTTTACCTGCATCTTGTCCAAATATTACAACATTGTCGTTTTTTTCTAAAATTTTTCTAAAATTTTCTCTTAAGATAATTCTACCATCCACAGATTTTGAATCATTATCATAAACTGCATCTGTAAGAGGAATATTTGACGGATTATAGGGTGATTCACTGTAGAGATGAGAACTGTAATCATATTGAGTCTTAGAACGTAATTTTTTCAACCAATCTCTAATTAAATCTACACTAGAGTTTTTTTCAAGCATTAGTTCTCTTAGTATTTTATTAACTGATGAAAACAAGTCTCTTTTGCTAGGCTCTTTCAGACTATTTAGTTCATTTAAAATACTTTTAATAATATCATTATTAGATTTTATGCTACTACTAATCAGAGTAGTGATATTATTTCTATTATCAATTGTTTCGTTTATAGAATCTTTTTTTGCTGATAGCTTAGACTCACTTACAAATTTTTTAGAATCTTCTTCAATTTTGTCAAGCTCTTTTGAGGAAACAATATTATTTTCTAATATCCATTCACGCATTTTCTTGATACAATCAAAATCTTTTTCCCATTTCAATCTTTCCTCTGATTTATATCTTTCATGTGAACCAGATGTAGAATGTCCTAAAGGCTGAGTGAGTTCATGTACATGAATTATTACTGGAGTGTGTTTAGTTCTGCAAATTTGTTCAGCGATTTCATAAGTTTTCATAAGTTCAACATAATCCCAGCCTTTAACTTTAAAAATTTCAAAACCATTTGAATTTTTTTCTTTTTTGAAACCTTTTAAAACCTCTGAAATATCTCCTTTTGTTGTTTGATATTCTGATGGAACTGAAATCCCATAATTATCATCCCATACACTTATAATCATTGGAATTTGCATAACTCCAGCAGCATTAACACTTTCAAAAAAATGACCTTCACTTGTTGCAGCATCTCCAATTGTACCCCAAGCAATTTCATCTCCTTGATTGGTAAATTTTTCAGAATTGGATATTTTTAAATTCTTATAAATTTTTGAAGCCTGTGCAAGGCCTAGAAGCCTAGGCATTTGGCTTCCTGTAGGGGACAAGTCAGCGCTTGAATTATATTGCTTTGTAAGATCTTTCCAATCATAGTTCT
>VMCO01000028.1 GCA_008081325.1 Flavobacteriaceae bacterium | reverse complement strand
CACTTATGTTTATGCATGGGGGTGTTGTTCATTTGGCTTTTAACATGTTTGCATTATGGATGTTTGGGTCAGCGATTGAATCAATTTTTGGATCTAGAAGATTTATATTTTTTTATATAACATGTGGTTTGGGAGCTGCTATAGCACAGATAAGTTTCCTTTATTATTCATTTTACTCTAATCTAGATATATTAATTAGTAATGGATATGATGCTCAATCAATTATGAATTTATTGATGGAGGGTAGATATAATACTAATTGGGGTAACATTTTAGGAGCTGATGGGCTAATGAGTTTTAATACCTCATTTTTATCTACCATGGTTGGTGCTTCTGGTGCAATTATGGGTATTCTTGTTGCCTTTGGTATGTTTTTCCCAGAAAGTAAGCTTATGTTAATCTTTTTTCCAGTTCCTGTAAAAGCAAAATACTTTATTCCCGGAATAATTTTTCTTGATTTGTTTTCTGCAATTACTGGCCAAGCTATTTTTAGTCCTAGTAACACAGCATACATTGCTCATATTGGTGGTGCATTAACGGGTTTTTTGATTATGTATTATTGGAAAAAAAATCAGTTTAATCAAAATAGGTGGTATTAATGAACTTTCAAGATAGGCTTAAATTTAACTTCTCAAACTTAAATTTTTTTCAAAAAATTATTGTTGTAAATATTTTTACGTTTGTTACCTATCATCTTTCTTCTTTATTTTCCTTACAAGATGATATAATTTC
This sequence comes from Flavobacteriaceae bacterium, assembly GCA_008081325.1. Taxonomy (GTDB): domain Bacteria; phylum Bacteroidota; class Bacteroidia; order Flavobacteriales; family Flavobacteriaceae; genus MED-G13. Next base: position 2,296 of record VMCO01000028.1, on the reverse strand, counting down.
TTTTTTTTCACTTGATTTAAATATCCTAACCAAGCCATGGTCGATTTTTACATATGCATTTGTGCATCAAGGATTATTTGAATTAATATTTATGATATTTCTTCTTGTATTCACAACCAACTCAATAATAAATTTATTAGGAGAAAAAATCGCAATTAACTTGTTCTTTGTAGGTATATTCCTAGGTGGAGTTTTTTATCTTTTTACTGGTTCACAGGCACCTCTAATCGGAGCTTCAGCTGGAATTTCTGCTCTCTTAATGTTTCTATTATTATTATCACCAAACTTAAGTCTTAGAATTTTTCGCTTTAACATTAAGTATAAATATTTGATGGCTTTTATTTTATTTACCGATTTTTTAAAAATTATATCACCTGGACAATTTGGAGTTTACTCTCACTTAGGTGGTTACATGGTAGGTGTTTATTACTATTATACATTGTACGGTTTTCCAAAATTTAAAAAAAGTATAAAACCTGACTCAAGTAAATATAGTTTTAAAAACAATCAAACAAAAGTTGACAAAATTTTAGATAAAATTAGCAAGAGCGGATATGATAGTTTAGACAATGATGAAAAAGAATATCTTTTTAAACAAGGAGGGAAAAATGAAAAACCTTAGTCTTTTAGAAAAGTTTCTTTTTTTAATTAACTCATTTTCGGCGTTCCTTTTTTTAGTATCAATAATTATTCCTTACATGAAGCCATCGATTTTTTCTCAATTTTCGATAGTAAGTTTATTTTCTCCTGTCATTATAATTATAAACATCCTTTTTCTCTTTTTTTGGATTGCAAAACTTAAAAAACAATTTTTATTATCACTTATTGTTTTGATTATCGGAATGGATAGTCTTAGAAGCTTTGTGAATTTTTCTGATAATTCTAAATTCATGGGTGATAGTAAGATTTCTATTATCAGCTATAACGTTAGACTATTCAATATTTATAAATGGATTAAAGATGATAAAATTACTTTAAAAATAAGAGATTTTTTACAAGAAAAAAGTCCCGATATTATCTGTTTACAAGAGTATCAAAATTTTGAATTTAAGCTAGATGACTATCCTTATGTGTATGAAAAATTAAGAGGAAATAATTTAAGATATGGTCAAGCTATTTTTTCTAAACACCCTATTGTTAGTAAGGGTTCTGTAAATTTTAATAGTCTATCTAACAACGCTATTTTTGCCGATATAAAAATTCAAAATGATACTGTAAGGATTTATAATATTCACCTTCAATCATTTTCATTTGAAAAGAGCAACGAAATGATTGAAATCAATCAAAATAATGTTAAGGTTATAGACGATATTTCGAATACTTTTATAAAGCAACAACAACAAGTAGAAATGCTTGTTAATAGTATAACAAAAAGTCCTTATAAAGTTATCATTTCAGGCGATTTAAACAATACCGCTTTTTCATATGTTTACAAACAACTTTCTAAAGATTTCAATGACGCTTTTAAACAAAAAGGTAATGGATTTGGGATTACATTTAATTATAATTATGTGCCATTAAGAATTGATTTTATTTTGACGCAAAAACTATTTAAAATAAATAAATTTCAAACATTCAAACTTAATCTGTCTGATCACGAGCCAATATATAGTGAGATTAGTTATTAGATTTTTTAAAATAATCTAAACTATTGATTCCTTGATTGAATATTAAATCAATCATACTTAAATTACAAATATGTCCATGTCTTGAGTCAAATACCTGTGAATATGGATCAATCAAATTTTTTATTGCGGTTTTTTTTCTGTTACAAATATTTCTAAGGTCATTGTCTTGGTTATAAATATTATTATATTCTTTAGTGAAAGAATAATCAATCTTTATCTCTAAAATTTTAAATATTATCTCAATAGATTTTATATTAATATCTACCAGGAATTTTTCTTTTTTCTCAAAAATTTCAAAAAAATAATCTTCAAAAAATTCAAAATAAGGAGAATTTCTATATGCTGTTTGAATTGATTTTAAATGATTGTTTTGCCATTTTGTATCATTACAAATTTTAATATCCTTAAGTTTTTCTTTTTTCATATAAGAAAATTTAACAGGAATTACAAGGTCTAATTTTCCGTTAGATCCGTATATTGATGTTCTATTTCTTAGTGTTTGTTTTTGATAAAAATCATTTATCTCAAATGAAATATCTTCAGAATTTAATAAATAACTGAAATATTCAATATTTGGAAAATAGCTGGGATGTATTATAGTTGTCATTGTAATTTCTTTCTTCTGAAATAAGAAATTACATTCCATAAAACTATCACTGCAATAAAAT
>VMCO01000185.1 GCA_008081325.1 Flavobacteriaceae bacterium | reverse complement strand
TCTAGCTTTTTTCTGACCAAACTTCTTTCTTTCAACCATTCTTGGATCTCTAGTTAATAATCCAAGAGGCTTTAAAAGTTCTCGATTCTTTTCATCAACTTCACATAACGCTCTAGAAATTGCTAAACGAATTGCTTCAACTTGACCAGTCATTCCTCCTCCATAAACATTTACGGTCATGTCAAACTTGTTAACATTATCACATACATTAAAGGGTTGATTTATTTTAAATTGATGAGCAGAAGTTGGGAAATATTTTTTCCAATCCTTTGTGTTTACAGTAAAGTTGCCTTTACCCTTTTTTAAATAGATTCTTGCAACTGATGTCTTTCTTCTACCAATTTTATGTACAACTGTGTCCATTAATTAACTTTATTTAAATCGATTGATGCAGGCTTTTGAGCCTCAAACTTGTGATCAGAATCAGCGAAAACATAAAGGTTTCTAAAAAGATTTGCGCCCAATTTATTTTTAGGAAGCATACCTTTTACTGATTTCTCTATAATAGAATTTGGATTTTTCTCAAACTGCTCTGTTGCGTTTAATGATCTTTGACCACCAGGATATCCAGTGTATCTGATATATTTTTTTTGCTCCCATTTTTTTCCCGAAAGATTTATTTTCTTCGAGTTAATTACGATTACATTATCACCGCAATCAACATGAGGAGTAAAATTTGGTTTGTGTTTACCTCTAAGAAGTATCGCAACTTTAGAAGCTAATCTCCCAAGGTTTTGCCCATCAGCATCTACTAAAACCCAGTTTTTATTAACTGTTTTGTTATTTGCCGAGATCGTTTTAAAACTTATTGTATCCAAAATCTAATTTTTTTCTGTCTCTTAAAAGAGCATGCAAATCTACAATTATATATTTTATTAGCAAATAGATAAGGAATTTTTTTTCTTGAAGGAGTTTATCAGGTTATTTAATGCGCTTCAAGCCAGTTTAAACCATAATTTAAATCAACGGTAAGAGGAATGTTAATTTGAAATGCTTGTTCCATTTCATTTTTAGTAATATCAATAATATTATTTAACTCTGGCTTAAATACATCAAAGACTAATTCATCATGTATTTGCAATAGCATCTTACTTTTATAATTTCCCTTGGATAATTTATTCTGGATATTAATCATTGCAATTTTTATTATGTCAGCAGCACTTCCTTGTACAGGTGCATTTATAGCATTTCTTTCAGCAGCACTCCTAACCACACTGTTTTGAGAATTTATATCCTTTAAATATCTTCTTCGACCCAAAATTGTTTCTACGTATCCATTACTTCTGGCAAAAGAAATTTGATTATTAATATATTGTTTGAGTTTTGGATATTTTTCAAAATACTTTTCGATTAGATGCTTAGATTCTTTTATATTAAGATTAGTTTGATTACTTAGTCCAAAAGCGGAAACTCCATAAATAATACCAAAATTAACAACTTTTGCATTTGACCTTTGTTCTTTAGTAACTTCATTTATAGGAACATTAAAAACAGCAGAGGCTGTTGAAGCGTGAATATCCTCTTTATTTTTAAATGCTTTAAGCATGCTATCCTCTTGACTTAAGGATGCGATAATTCTTAATTCGATCTGTGAGTAATCAGCAGCCATTAAAAAATAGTCTTTGTTCTTAGCAATAAATGCCTTTCTGATCTCTCTACCCCTTGAAGTTCTTATCGGTATGTTTTGAAGGTTTGGATTAATACTGCTTAGTCTCCCAGTAGAGGCAACGGTTTGCACATATTCGGTATGTATCCGATTTGTATTTTTATTTAGCTGTTTTGGTAATGAGTCTATATATGTGTTAAGTAGTTTGGAAATACTTCTATATTCTAAAACTAATTTTACTATGTCACTTTTTGAAGAAAGCTCATTTAACACATCTTCTGATGTAGAATATTGTCCAGTTTTGGTTTTTTTTGGATTGCTGATTATCTTCAATTTATCAAACAAAATTTCACCAAGTTGCTTAGGCGATGAAATATTAAATTCTTCTCCTGCTAGTTCGTATATTTTTATTGTAATTTCCTTTAATTCAAAAGTTGTTTTTTCTGATAATTTTTTCAAAAACTTTACATCAAGGTTAATTCCCTCAATTTCCATTTTTGCCAAAGTTTTTAATAAAGGGATTTCTAAATCATGATAAAGCTTAAGTTGATCGTAAGTTTCTAAATCTGACTTTAACAAAGTTTTTAACTGATAAGTTAGATTTGTAATTTCAAAGCCTTCCAATTCCTTAAATTTCTTTTTGATAGAAATATTTAAATAATTATTAGAAAGGTTAATTAAGTCATGACTTATATCTGGATTAACTAAATAATGAGCAAGTTTTACATCGAAGATATTTCCAAGAATTTTAATATTTTTTTTATCTAGAATTTTTATGTCAGATTTTAAATCATACGAAATTTTAGAAACCTTCTGATTTTCAAAAAATATTTTTAATAATTCGTTAAATTTTTTAAAATTACTTTTAAGCACATAAGAAACATTGTTTTCCCAACAAAAGGAAATTGATTTTAGATCTGAATCAGAATCTCCGATTATTTCTGTAGATAAATGATAACTGATATTATTTTGTTTTTCTAATTTTTTTAAAAATAATTTAGCAGACATTTCAGATTCAATATATTGATAAACAACATTTAACTTTTCTTTTTTAGAAGGTCTGTTAACATTCTCAAATAGATTAAATTGCCCAAAACCTGGATTTGAACTGATGTTGTTTTCTAATTCTGATTTTTTTTCATCTTTTTCAACTTTGTCATTATCATTTTTCAAAAAAATTGAACTAAGTGAACTACTAAGTCTTTTAAATTCTAACTCATCAAATATCTCTCTGGTTTTATCAAGATTAGTAACATTAAATTTTAGCTCTTCGATTTTATAATTGATTGGCACATCAGTGATTATTGTGGCTAACTTTTTTGAAAGAATACCAAGTTCTTTATTTTGTTCAATTTTTTCTTTTAGTTTTCCTTTAAGTTCTGAGGTGTTTTCTAAAAGATCTTCTAGTGAGCCATATTGTTTTAAGAATTTTTTAGCG
>VMCO01000138.1 GCA_008081325.1 Flavobacteriaceae bacterium | reverse complement strand
ATTGACAGGGCAATAAAAAGAGCTTCTGATAAATCACTTGGAAATTACAAAGAAATATTATTTGAAGGTTATGCACCTTATGGAGTTGCAATTTTGGTTGAAACAGCTACCGATAATAACACAAGAACTGTAGCTAACATTCGAAGTTATTTTAATAAATGTAATGGAAATTTAGGCACTTCTGGCTCTGTAATTTTCATGTTTGACCACACATGTAACTTCAAAATTGAAAAACAAGGTATTGATATTGAAAATCTTGAATTTGATCTCATAGATTATGGAGTTGAAGAAGTTTTTGAAGAAGAGGATGGAATACTTATTTATGGCCCTTTTGATAGTTTTGGTCAAATTCAAAAGGCATTAGAATCAAAAGGAGTTGAAATAATTTCTTCTGGCTTTGACAGAATACCAAACAATCTTACAAATGTAAAAGAAGAGGAAAAGTTAGAGATTGAAAAACTGCTAGAAAAAATTGAGAATGATGATGATGTTCAAAATGTATTTCACAACATGAGCTCTTAATTTTTTTTATAAAAACTATATTCTTTTACCTTACCAATAACTCCGTCAAAATATTTTTCAATATAATCGAAGTCTGCTTTTTTATTAGCTGTTGGGTAAAATGGCTCTGAAATTAGTGATTTTTTATTTTCAAAATCTATAGTCATTAAAAATACTGGAACCTTAGATTCTTTAGCTATATAATAAAATCCTGATTTTAGTTTATCAACTTTTTTTCTGGTACCTTCTGGAGCTAATGACAATCTAAATTCTTTTTTAGAATTAAATATATTCACTATTTGATCAACTAATTTATTATTTGATTTTCGATCCACAGGGACTCCCCCTGTCCATTTCAAAAAGATATTGAGAGGAAATACGAATAGTTCTTTCTTAGCAAGATAATTAGATTTAAAGCCTATTGAGCCTCTAATTAAAATTCCTAAATAAAAATCCAACCAATGAGTATGTGGTACGGTGATAATCACAGATTTTTTTATAGTATCCTGAGATAATGTTTTGTTACCTTCAATTTTCCAACCAACTATATATTTTAAAATAAAACTATAAATTATCTTTTTCACAAAATATTTTTATTGCTTTTTGAAGATCATCTTCTGTATCAATTCCTATGAATAAATCATTAGAATTAATCATTTTAATTTTTATATCATTCTCAACTAGTCTAAGTGCCTCAATTTTTTCTGATGATTCTAGATCACCAATACTAAGTTTTGAAAACTCTATTAAAGCTTTTTTTCTAAAAGCATAAATTCCTACATGTTTATGAGCTATAGATGTGTTGATATTTCTTTTGTAAGGAATTGGATATCGAGAAAAATAAATAGCATTGTTACTTTTATCAGTTACAACTTTTACATTATTTGGATTGTTCAATTCAAAATCGTCTTTAAAAGGAGTCATTACAGAAACTATTTTAATAGAATTGTCTAAATCATTTTTAAAAACATTAATAATTGAAGAAACAGTATTTGGTTTAACAAAAGGTTCATCTCCTTGAACATTTATAATTATATCAGCGTGAATTTCATTTGCAACTGCAGCTATTCTATCCGTACCTGTTTCGTATTCACTTTCATCAAATAAATACTTTATTTTATAATTCATTAACTCATTAACAATTTTCTTACTATTGGTAACTACCACAACATCGTCAAAGAGTTTTGAATCCTTTGTCGCTTCATAGGTTCTTCTAATCAATGTTTTTCCACATATATCTCTTAATAACTTATTATTAAGCCTAGTAGAATTTAACCTTGCAGGAATAACAGCAACAATTTTCATATCGCAAAATTAACAGAAAATGATTAAAATCATTGATTAAATCCAATTAGATGTAATTTATTTTTAGATCTGGTTATCGCAGTATAAAGCCATCTGAAAAAATCCTTATCCATACCGTTTGGGAGATAAGGAAACTCGAGGAATATTGAACTCCATTGGCCTCCCTGAGATTTATGACAGGTGAAGGAATAGGCAAACTTTACCTGGAGTGCATTAAAAAAACTGTTATTTTTTACAGCTAAATGTCTTTTATATTTAGTTTTAACATTCATGTAATCTTTTAAGACTTCTTGATAAAGCTTATTCATTGTGTTGAAATCTAATGCAGGGCTATTTATGTACAAAGAATCTAAAATTAAAACAGTTTCAAAAGGTCGGATTTTTGGATAATCTACCATTGAAATTCTTACCTCAGCAAATTTAAACCCATATATGTTTTTGATTTCAAATATTTCTTCAATTTTAATTATATCTCCATTAGCGATAAACCCTATATCTTTCTTGTTATTTAGCCAGAAATAATTATTCTTAATAACCATTAACAGGTCCCCAACATTGATTAAATTTTCATTAGTTAATATTTTATCCCTAATTGCTTTGTTGTAAAGATTTGCTCTTTTATTTGATCTTACAATAATTGCTGTTTCCTCTACCCCATATTTATTATAGGAATCCTGAATCAAATTCATTAAATGTTCGCCATCCTCGACATTTATAATGTCTTTAAAAGGGTTGAAATCAAAACTTATATCATCAAAATAATTATTTTCTATCTTATTTCTTATCGAGGTTGCATAAGAAAGAATGCCAGATTCTTTTTGCTGTCTAATAACATCAGTGAGTTCAACTGAAATTACTTCCTTTTCATATTCATTCTCTAAAAATTCAGAATCCAAAGCATATGAAATTTCGGATTTGACAGGAGGTAATTGAGCTGTATCACCAATTATCAACAATTTACATTTAAATCCAGAGTAAACGTATTTTACTATGTTATCAAGAAGAGATTGAGAAAACAAACCTACTCCATCGTTTCTGTTTGTACTGATCATTGATGCTTCATCGATAACAAACAATGTGTTTTTATGCTTATTTATCTTGAGAGTAAATTCAAGACTTCCAGAAAAGTTATTTTTTGTGTAAAAGATTTCTTTATGGACTGTGTAAGCTTCTTTATTACAATATGAAGATATCACCTTTGCAGATCTCCCAGTTGGTGCTAGTAAGACAACACTTTTTTTTACCTTCCATAAATTTTTTACGATATTAGATATTATAAA
>VMCO01000043.1 GCA_008081325.1 Flavobacteriaceae bacterium | reverse complement strand
GAGCTACTAAAGAATTTAAGAAGTTTTGTAAAAGAATTATAGTGAGCTTCATCTATAATAACCAAACCAACATCAGATATATCTAGTTTGTCATCTAATAATCTATTATTCAATGTCTCAACCATAGCAACAAAGCAACTATACTTATGTTGATCTTCTAATGATGCTTTACTATTAACTACCTTGTTTAGGACACCAAAATCACTTAAAACCTTAGAAGTTTGATTACATAATTCAATTCGATGAGTTAAAACAACAACTTTTTTCTTTTTAAGTTTTAAATATTGACGAACAATTTCAGAAAAAATAATTGTTTTACCACCACCAGTTGGGAGTTGATAAAGAAGGTGGTAATCATTTGGACAATCTTCAAATCTTTCAAAAATTTTATCAATTGCACCCCTTTGGTAATTATATAAATCTATTTCAGTTTTAATACTCATTTTAAATAGTACAGATTTGCAAAAATAGTAAGAATTCTAAGTTTATTTAAATATTAAATTGATTTTATTAGTTTTAAAAGATAAATCATTAAGTCTTATTCATGATAAACAAATTGTTCTACAAAAATTTTTTATTAGCTTCATTAATAATTGGCATTTCTCTTTGGATATATAAAACTATGAACATCTACAATAATGCAAAAAAAATTCACGATGAAGTAATAACAATTGATACTCATTGTGATATTGATTTAAAAAATTTCACAGATGATTATAATTATTCAATTGACACTGACAGCCAGGTTAATATTCCAAAAATTAACGAAGGGGGTTTAGATGTTCCTTGGCTTGTTGTTTATACTGCTCAGGATAGCCTGAATAAGAATGGATATGAAAAAGCATATGAAAATGCAATAAATAAATTTGAGGCCATTCACAGGTTAATTAACAATTATTCTAATGGGCAAATGAGTTTAGCTACTAGTTCATCAGATGTTTTTGATATAGTTAATTCTGGAAGAAAAGCTGTAATGATTGGTGTGGAAAATGCATATCCCATAGCTGAAAATATTGATATCATTAACGAGTTTTATGAAAGAGGAGCTAGATACATGTCATTATCTCATAATGGTCATAATCAACTTTCAGATAGTAATACTGGTGAATCTGATGGATTTTATTTACATAACGGTTTAAGTGATCTTGGTAAAAAGGCAGTAATTAGAATGAATGAGTTGGGTATGATTATTGATATTTCACATCCGTCAAAAGAATCTATTATAGAAACTTTAGAGTTGTCTAAAGCTCCATTAATCGCTTCCCACTCTTCTGCAAGACAACTTTGTAATCACGCTAGAAATCTAGACAATGAATTATTAGAGTTAATTAAGCAAAATGGAGGTGTCGTTCAAACAGTCGCATTTGCAACATATTTAAAAGAAGAAAACACCTATGATCCAAGTAAAGTTTCTGTAAAACATTTAGTTGATCATATTGACTACATGGTTTCTTACATGGGTATCGATCATGTAGGAATAAGTAGTGATTTTGACGGAGGTGGTGGTGTTTTAAACTGGAAAGATGCATCAGAGACCTTTAATGTAACTCATGAATTAGTTAAACGAGGTTATTCAAAGGAGCAAATTAAAAAACTTTGGGGTTTAAATTTATTAAGGGTTTTGGATGAAGTTGAAAAAACATCTAAAGAACTTAGGGCTAATAATTTAGCAGTTCAATAATTTCTTTTTCAAACCTGTCAAACGGTAAGTATTGTCTTTCTAAACTCTCCTCAAATGGAATTGGTGTATCTAGACTTCCAACACGTTTTACAGGTGCATCTAAATTTTCAAAACAATTTTCCATTATAATTGATGAAATTTCAGAACCTAGTCCCCCGAATAAACTATCTTCATGAAGTATAATAGCTTTTCCAGTTTTATTGACCGAATTAACTATAGCATCTTTATCTAGTGGGGAAAGAGTTCTTAGATCAATTAAATCACAACTTATAGAATTGTTTTCAACTACTTTCATGGCCTCGTGTACTCCAGATCCGTATGTTATAATTGAAATATCACTTCCAACTTTAAGCAGTTTAGCTTTTCCAATTTCAATATTAAAATATCCATCAGGAACATCTTCTCTTATGCTTCTGTATAATGCCTTGTGTTCAAAAAATAAAACTGGGTTTGGATTTTCAATTGATGATATTAAAAGTCCTTTAGCATCTTTAGGGAAAGCTGGATAAACAACAATTAAACCTGGTGTTTTTGTGAACCATGCTTCGTTAGTTTGTGAATGAAAAGGTCCTGCCCCTACTCCTGCTCCACATGGCATTCTTAAAACAACATCAGCATTTTGACCCCATCTGTAATGTGTTTTTGCTAAATAATTTACTACTGGGTTGAACCCAGATGTTATAAAATCTGAAAATTGAAGTTCTACAATACTCTTTCGATTACATATTGATAAACCCATGGCAATTTCAATAATTGAGGATTCGCAAATAGGTGTATTTCTTACTCTTTCTTTACCAAATTTTTCAACAAACCCTTCAGTTATTTTGAATACACCTCCGTATTCGGCTATATCCTGACCCATTATTATTAAGTCGTCAAATTTTATCATTGACTCCTTAATTCCATCAGAAATTGCATCAACAAATCTTTTTTCAGAAACTTTTTCAGATGAATCAATTTTTTTAAAATCAAATTTTCTAAAAACATCTGAAATTTCATTTTCGAGGCTAGAGTTAATTCTTTCTTCGTTGAATGTTTTGGTAAGGCTACTTTCAATATCTTTTGATATTTCCTTTTTTATGTTTTCAATATCAATTAATGATAAAATTTTAGAATCAAGTAAGAATTTCTCATAATTAGCAATTGGATCCTTTTTTTCCCACTCAGCAATTAATTCTTTTGGAACATATTTAATTCCACTGGCTTCTTCATGACCTCTCATTCTAAAAGTTTTAAATTCCAGTAGAAATGGTCTGGGTTTTTTAACAATTTTCTTTCTTAAATCTGTAATTGTAGAATAAACTTCAACAATATTATTACCATCTAATATCATTGATTCAATTCCGTAACCTATTCCTTTATCGGCAATATTCTTACAATTATATTGTTCACTCGTAGGGGTTGAGA
>VMCO01000121.1 GCA_008081325.1 Flavobacteriaceae bacterium | reverse complement strand
CATTCTGGAAGGTCAAGTACAAGGAGAGCCATGGCCAAGAAATAGTGTTTCCGTTGGTGATGGAGAAACATTAGGAGCACCTATAGACGATTTTGAACCATCATTAACCATCAATACATTCTCAAAAGAGATTTTTTTACCTTCAGCAACTTCCAATCTGTTAACAAAAAGCTTTTGCTTTTTCTCAACTTTAAATTGTCTACCTGATATTTCTACTATTGCGTACATTTTTATCTTTAAAAGCGAATGCAAATATAAAGCTAATTAGTAAATCAGCAAATTTTTATAAAAATTAAATTTTACTTCATATTTAAATGTTTTTTAACATAATTTATTGCATTTACCACTATATTTGAGATTCAATTTTTTATCTATAATTAATAGTAAATCAAATATTTATGAAAAATAATATCTTATTAAGTTTTCTTTTACTTGCTTCAGTGACATTTAGCCAACAGGTTGATTTTACTGAGTTTGACTTAGAAAATGGCTTACATGTAATACTACACCAAGATAATACAGCGCCAGTTGTTATAACTTCAGTTATGTATGATGTTGGAGGTAAAGACAGAGAAAAAGGTAGAACCGGTTTTGCACATTTTTTTGAACATTTATTGTTCGAGGGTTCTGAGAATATAGGAAAAGGGGAATTTATGAAGATAATCCCTGCAAATGGAGGGACATTTAATGCTAATACCTCCCAAGATAGAACATATTACTATGATATTTTTCCCTCAAACAAACTAGAGTTAGGTCTTTGGTTAGAGTCTGAAAGAATGCTTCATCCAGTAATTGACCAACTTGCTGTTGACACTCAAAATGAAGTTGTTAAAGAAGAAAAAAGACAAAGCTATGATCGTCCTTATGGAAAACTATTAAAAGTGCTATGGGAAAATTTATTTAAAGTGCATCCCTACAAAGATGAAAACATTGGAAGAATGGAAGATCTTGATGCAGCAACGTTAGAAGAATTTTTAGCTTATTTTGATAAATATTACAGTCCTGATAATGCTGTTCTAATTGTTGCTGGGGATATTGAAATTGAAGAAACAAAAAATTTAGTTTCAAAGTATTTCTCTGAGGTTAAAAGAAGACCTGGTTTTACTAGAAACTTCCCAAAAGAAACTCCCATAACAGAAACAGAAAAAGTAACTGCCTATGATAAAAACATTCAAATACCCGCTGTTTTAGCTGCATATAGAATGCCTGGAATGGCTGAAAGAGATGCCTTTGTTTTAGACATGATTTCAACATATTTAAGTGGAGGCAAAAGTTCTGTTTTATACAAAAAACTTGTTGATAAAAAGAAATTAGCCCTAGAGGCCAGTGCTATTAACTTGGGGCAAGTAGATTATAATATGTTTGCATTTTTTGCACTTCCGCTTGGAGAAACTAGCTTAGAGACATTACTCGATGAAATTGACGAAGAAATTTTAAAAATGCAGAACGAATTAATTTCTGAAAGAGATTATCAAAAACTTCAAAATCAATTTGAATCTCAATATGTTAATTCAAACTCTAGTGTAGCGGGAATTGCAAGCTCACTAGCAACTTATTACTTACTATATGATAATGTTAATTTAATTAATGAACAAATTGATATTTATCGTTCAATTACTAGAGAAGAAATACAAAGTGTTGCTCAAAAGTATTTGAGCCCAAATCAAAGAGTTGAAATTGAATACCTTCCAGGTGAAGAAGTAGGAGAAGAATAAAAAATGAAAAAAATGAAAAAAATTATATTAACTATAACAGCATTAATTTTTACTTTAAATATTAATGCTCAACTTGACAGATCAATTATGCCAACAGGAGGTCCATCTCCAAAAATCAAGTTGGACAAACCTAAAGAATTCAAGTTAAAAAATGGAATAAAAGTATTGGTTGTTGAAAACCATAAATTACCTAGAATTAATTACTCACTTCGATTTGACAGAAAACCTATTGTTGAAGGTGAAAAAGCGGGTGTAATTTCTCTTCTAGGCTCTATGCTTGGAAATGGAACAACATCGATTTCTAAAGATGAGTTTAACGAAGAAGTAGATTTTTTAGGGGCTAGTGTTAATGTTGGTTTTGGATCTGGTTTTGCTTTTACTTTGACGAAAAATAATGAAAGAGTTCTCGATCTATTTTCAGACGCTGTAATCAACCCTTTACTTACAGAAGAAGAATTTGAAAAAGAAAAAGAAAAATTAATAGAAGGACTAAAAAGTCAAAAAAAGGATATAGATGCTATTTCGTCAAGAGTTGGTGATGCCCTTTCTTACGGAAAAAATCATGCTTATGGTGAATTTATCACTGAACAAACAATCGATAATATTTCTTTTCAAGATATTATAGATTATCACGCTAAGTATTTTATTCCAAATAATGTTTACTTAGTAGTAATTGGGGATGTTAACTATAAAAATGTTAAATCTCTCATATCTGAGAAATTTGGTTCTTGGAAAAAAGGTAAAAATATCGATGACCCTGAACCTATTTTGACTGAAAATGTGGCTCTTACCGAAATAAATTTTATCGATCTACCTACAGCAACACAGTCTGCCATACAAGTCACAAATAACGTTGACTTAATGATGACAGATGAAGATTATTTTGCTGCTTTAATGGCAAACGATATTCTTGGTGGAGGTGCTGAAGGCTACTTATTTAAAAATTTAAGAGAAGATAAGGGATATACATATGGAGCTTATTCTAGTTTAGGATCAAACAGATATGGTGTATCAAAATTTAGAGCAGGCGCAAAAGTTAGAAATATGGTAACTGATAGCGCTGTTTCTGAAATTGTCAAAGAGATCTCAAGAATCAGGTTAGAAAAAGTTGATTCAGAACTACTTAAAAATGCAAAAGCTAAATATGTAGGGAGTTTTATTAGAAATGCTGAAAACCCTCAAACAATTGCTGGATACGCTCTAAATATTAAACTAAATAACCTTCCAGATGATTATTATGAAAGCTATCTTGAAAATATAAATTCAGTTAGTGAAGCTGATGTCAAAAGAGCTGCAAGTAAATATTTTAAAATAGCAAACACTAGAATAGTAGTTGTTGGAAAAGGAAGTGATGTTGTAGCTAATCTTGAGGAAGTAGGTTTTCC
>VMCO01000079.1 GCA_008081325.1 Flavobacteriaceae bacterium | reverse complement strand
AGCTATTCCACACATTTATCTAACTTTAATGTAATATTTTTTATTTAAAGAACATAAATTATTTTTGTTTAAAGTAATTAGTATGAAATATTTTATTGATTATATTTTTTTGTTAATCATTTTCCCTATTTTTATAGTTGTATTTCCAATAATTTCTTTATTTATTTTGTTATTTGATTCAGGTCCAGTAATTTACTCTCAAAAAAGAGTGGGACTAAAGGGTCAAGAGTTTAAATTACACAAATTCAGAACAATGTCTGTATCTTCAGATGAAAAAATTCATAAAGATCACTATAAAGATCTTTCACAAAATAAAAAAATTGAGCCATCCTTAACTCCTGATGATCCAATCAGAATTGAAAATGATGATAGGATCACCAAAATAGGGTCTTTTTTAAGAAAAACTTCTTTAGATGAATTACCAAATATCCTAAATGTTTTGAAAGGTCAAATGTCTTTTGTTGGGCCTAGACCGTTAGTTAAATATGAGTCTGATCTTTATGGAGAATACAAAGAAAAAAGGAATTCAATAAAGCCTGGGATTACTGGCCTAGCTCAAATCCAAGGAAGGTTAGATTTAAGTTTACAAGAAAGACTTTACTGGGATATAAAATACGTTGATAAAAAGTCTTTTAACTACGATCTAATTATTATTTTTAAAACTATTTATTCAGTTCTCTCAAGAAGAGGAGCGAATTAAGCTACTGTATTTGGTGCTAACAATTTCCTTATTTGATATATTTTGCTGAAAATCACTTATATTCTTTAATATTTGATTAACTTTTTTAAGATTTTTCATTTGTTGCAATGTAGTTTCTAATTTTTCAGGTTTCTTTAAATCAATGTTGAAACCCAATTCATATTTATCAATTAATTTAGAAACAGCAGAATTAGGATTAGAAAAATTTATTAGTATTTTATTCATATTTAAGTAGTCAAAAGTTTTTCCTGGAAACCCTTCAATAGTTATTTCATAATCTAAACAAATTAATGCATAAGGGATATCTTTTACTTTTTCCTCCAAATCTTCTCTAGGGAGATAGTCATTTATGTTTATATTATCCTTTGAAAATTTAGATAAACTTTCAAATTCCTGTCCTGCACCATAAAGCTCAAACTTCCAGTTTTGGGGAAATTGCTCATTAAAAAAATTTATGAAAGTACTTATGTTTTGTGGCCTTCCAGTATTCCCAGCATAGAATATACTTTCTAATTTCAGATTTGGTTCAAAATTACTCTTTGGAAATGGTGAAAAATGATTTATTGTATGAATTTTATTTTTATTAATATGTCTTTTTTCAATTAAGTATTTTTTTAACTCTTCAGAGTTAACTACAACTTTACTCACATTTTTTAATGAATAGTTATCAAGAATTTTAAACAAAGATTTCAAAATTCTATTTGGTTGTTCATCTAATTTTTCAGCTATCTCAGGATACAACTCCCAAAGTGAATAAATCGTATTTATTTTTAAAATTTTAGTTGTAAAAATGCATACTAAATTCATAGTTGGTGGATAGCTAAAAATTAAGATTTCTTTATAGTCTTTTCTATTTTTGTAAATAAAACGAATTGCTTTAAAGTTAAAACCCAACCATTGAAAAAATCTGGACGAATTTGAAAACTGACGCGGGTTTGATTCTATGTAGTGAACTTTTATTCCTTTAAACATTCCAACGCTAATATTTTTGTCGTTTTGATTGTATTCTTGAGCACTTTTTAAATTGTATTGAGGAGAGCTTACTAAAACTTCAATATTGTTCAATTCTTTATTCAATCCATCAGCTATCTCGGATACAATCATGCCTGTTGAAATAGTGTCAGGAGGAAAAGTTAAAGAATGAATTAAAATTTTTTTCATTTTAAAAATGATCTTGAGATATCAAAATCATAATTTTCTCTGGCGTGTTTGTTAAAGTTGTTATTTTTACTTAAATCTATCAAATCATCAACAATTACTTTAGAAGCAGTTCCATCCCCAAAAGGGTGTTTCCAAACCGTACTTTTTAATTCATAAGCTTTAAAATGTACATCTTCTAGGTTGTCATCTTTGATAGTTGGATCAAATTTTATAGATGATTTGACCTCATACACTTCAGGTCTTTCTGTACTATGTCTCATCTGAACTGTTGGGATTCCTAATATACATGCTTCTTCTATTACTGTTCCTGAATCAGATAAGCAATAAGATGAGTTTTTGAGTAAGTAGATAAACTCAAGATAACCAATGGGGTCTACAACTAAGATGTTATCATTTAACTTCATTCCCGAATCTTTTAACTGTCTTTGAGTGGCGTATCCCATTGGGAATACTACTTTTTTATTAGTTGTATTTATTAAATTAATTATGCTTTCAAAGCTTTCTGGACTTAAAATATTTTCTCTTCTGTGGCAAGTAACTAATACAAACTCGTCATCTTTGATAAAATTTTTGACTCTATCATCTAGAAAATTAACCCCTGTATCAAATAAATCTTTAAATTCATCAAGAATATCAACTATAGGGTTTCCAGTAACTTTTATTATGCTGTCAGATATACCTTCATTTAACCCTTGTTTCTTATATGAGGGAAGATATGAATAAATTCTATCTGAAAGATGATCAATTGTTTTTCTGTATTTTTCTTCAGGCATTCTCCAGTCATATGACCTCATACACCCCTCTATGTGAACAATTGGTGTATTGTGCTGTGAAACACCGATAGAACCCATCACTGTATTAGTATCACCCAGAAACATAACAGCTTTATATTTATGATTCTCTAGGTGTGAGTAAGTTTCATTAATTATTGAGGAAACTGTAGTTGCATCGTTTGTAACATCGATGTTAAATTCATAATCTGGTTTTGGAGTGTTTAGTTGATTAAAAAAAACATCTTTCATATTTTCTGAATAATGTTGTCCAGACCAAATAAAGTCGAAATCAATATCTGTACTTTGATTTAATAATTTTATTATTTTGCTTGCCCTAATTACATCAGGTCTAATTCCAAGAATTAATCCAATATCTTTCATATCGTATTAAGGATACCTTTAGTTAAACTGCTTTCAGATAATTCTTTAATATTTTCTTCTATTGTTGGAATATTTTCATATCCAGCATCTAACCATAATGCTTTATTTGCATCTTCGTTTTCAGTCTTTAAAGTTCTT
>VMCO01000013.1 GCA_008081325.1 Flavobacteriaceae bacterium | reverse complement strand
CTAAATGTAATGTTCTTCCCTTCCATGTTGAAAATCTATTATATATTAAGGCTGCCCCAACTATTTTATTTTCAAATTCTGCTACAAAACATTTAAATAAGGGGTTTTTGTTTTCAAATCCCATTTTTTTTAAATCAGTAGAATCGATATCAACCTCATTAGGTTCTTTTTCAAATACGGCAAGTTCAACGATTAATTTATGTACTTGAAGCATATCTTCTTTAACAGCATCTCTTATTTTAATTTTCATAACTTTAATGTAATTATTTTCTTTTTCAAGAAAAAAAATAATCAAGAATATGTTGAATAAAAATCAAACATTAGGTGAATTTATAATAAAAAATCAAACATCTTTCAAATACTCTTCTGGTGAATTATCTAGTTTGATCAATTCTATTCGTTTAGCCGCTAAAGTTGTAAATCATGAAGTAAATAAAGCGGGTCTGGTTGATATTATTGGAGTTACAGGAAATGAAAACATTCAATCTGAAAAACAGCAAAAATTAGATGTCTATGCTAATGAGAAATTTATAAATACTCTTATTAATAGAAATATTGTATGCGGGATAGCCAGTGAAGAGGAAGACAATTTCATAAGTATTAATAGTAATGATAAAAACAATCAAAATAAGTATGTTGTTTTAATTGATCCTTTAGATGGCTCATCCAATATTGATGTCAATGTTTCTGTTGGAACAATTTTTTCAATTTACAGAAGAAAAAGTAAGATTGGTTCTGAAGTGATTTTGGATGATTTTCTTCAAAAAGGTAGAAATCAAGTAGCTGCAGGATACATAATTTATGGAACTTCTACTATGTTAGTTTACACAACGGGAAATGGAGTTAATGGATTTACTTTGAACCCTGCCATAGGTACTTTTTACCATTCTAATTCAAATTTTAAAATCCCAGCAGAAGGAAAGATTTACTCTATAAATGAAGGAAATTATCTTCAATTTCCAGACTATGTCAAAAAATATATTAAATACTGTCAACAGGAAAAGGAAGATAGACCATACACGTCAAGATATATTGGTTCATTAGTTTCAGACTTTCATAGAAACATGATCAAGGGAGGTATTTTTCTTTATCCTCAAACCTCAAAAAATCCTAATGGAAAATTAAGATTACTTTACGAATGTAATCCAATTGCATTTATTTGTGAACAAGCTGGAGGATTAGCAACTAATGGAAATGAAAATATTTTAGATATTAATCCTAAAGAACTGCATCAAAGAACACCATTTTATTGTGGAAGTGAAAAAATGATGAAACAATTACAAAATTTCATTTAAAGCTTTCCTTTAAATTTTAGTTTTTCTGATATATTTGTCGAAAATTTATTTGGTGACAAATAAAAGTTATTATTCACACATTGAAGAGTCTTCATTTCTAAAAAGACTAGTGTCATTTATTGCCCAAAATCAAATCACAAGAATTAAGGGTTTATCCGGATCTTCACTTTCTTTTTACTGCTCATCAATTGTAAATAGTTTATCAAAACCAGCTTTATTTATATTTAATTCTAAGGAAGAGTCATTATATTTTTTAAATGACACTGAAACATTAAATCCTGATAAACAAATTTTTTATTTTCCTGAAAACTCAAAAGAACCTTACTCTGAAAAAGAACGAAATAATTATAATTTGCTACAGAGAACGGAGCTAATAGAGCATTTGAACTTTTCAAAAAATAAAAATTCTATTATCGTTACATACGTTAACGCAATTTCTGAAAAACAAATAAATAAAAATGAACTTTCAAACAGTTCTATTAAATTAAAATTGGGTCAAAATATCTCATTTGACCTTTTAAATGAACAATTGTTTGAACTCAATTTTAGTAGAGAAGATTTTGTAGTTGAGCCAGGTGAATTTGCTGTTAGAGGGGGTATTTTAGACGTCTTCCCTTACTCAAGTCAAACTCCTTACAGAATTGAATTTTTTGGAGATGAAATAACCAGAATACGTTCATTTGATATTGAAACTCAAAGATCCGATACAAATCATCAAACCATAAAAATTATTTCTAACATACAGGTTACAAAAAACTCAAAAAATATTCAAAATATTTTTGACATAATCGATGATAAAACAATAATATATTTCCAATCCATTGATTTGTTTAATTCAGAACTTGAAAAAATTATTGATAATGCTAGAGATAGATTTGAAAATTCAAATAATAACAATTTAGTTAATCCTGAACATTTATATGTTAACACTAATTCATTAAATGAACAGTTTAAAAATTTTAAGTTAGTTGAACTTAGCTCTATTAATCCAAAAATAGATTTTAAATTAAACACTCAACCTCAACCATCATTTAACAAAAGTTTCAATCTTCTAATTGATGATCTAAATAATAAAAAATTTGCAGGCTATAATATTAATATATGTTGTACAAATATTCAGCAGAAGAAAAGATTAACTCAGATTTTCGAAGATTTAGATTACAATGGAATTATTGAACCCCAAATATTATCACTTTCTTCTGGTTTTATTGATTCAGATCAAAAATTGGTTTTTTATACTGATCATCAAATTTTTGAAAGGTATCATAAGTTTAGATTTAGAAAACGATTCAAAAACAATTTATCTATTGCGTTAAAACAAATAAATAATTTAAATAAAGGTGATTTCGTGACACATATTGATCACGGAATTGGAAAATATGCTGGATTGCAAAAGATTAATGTCGACGGGAAAATGCAAGAGTCTATGAAGATAATTTACGGAGAGAGAGATGTGTTGTATTTAAGTATCCACTCTATTCATAAAATTTCAAAATACAATGGCAAAGATGGTAAGACTCCAAAGCTATATAAACTTGGAAGTAAAGCTTGGGCTTTATTAAAACAAAAAACTAAAAAAAATGTCAAAAAAATAGCTTACGACTTAATTAAGGTATATGCAGAGAGAAAACAAAAAAAAGGTTTTAAGTATGAAAAGGATAGTTACTTACAAAATGAGTTAGAAGCCTCTTTTATTTATGAAGACACAGAGGATCAGTTGAAGGTAACTAGAGAAATCAAAGCTGACATGGAGAGTGGACAACCAATGGATAGATTAATTTGCGGGGATGTTGGTTTTGGTAAAACTGAATTAGCTATGAGGGCTGCATTTAAAGCTGTGGATAAGAATAAGCAGGGAGCTGTTT
>VMCO01000136.1 GCA_008081325.1 Flavobacteriaceae bacterium | reverse complement strand
ACAATTTACTCAACTCAGAGTCTCTGGTGTATCAATGGAGAATATTTCAAAATGCCAGGTCTTTGGAAAACTTCTTGAAGATAAATTATATCAGCATCATGCAATACAAGATAGTATCGTGGTAAATAATGCAGAAATTCAATCATATGTTGATCAGCAGGTTAACGCATTTGCCGAACAAATAGGTTCAATGGATAAATTATTAGAATATTATAAGAAAGATTCTGAACAAGACTTACGATCAGAAATGTTTGAGTTGAATAAAAATGCTGAACTAGCAAAAAAAATGCAACAAGCTATAATTGAAGATATTGAAGTCACACCAGAAGAAGTTCGTCAGTTTTTTAATTCAATTCCGAAAGCGGATAGACCAGTTTTTGGTACTGAGTTAAGGGTTTCACAAATCGTTTTATACCCTAAAACTACTCAGGATGAAAAGCAGAAAGTAATAGATAGATTAAAAGAATTTAAGGCCGACGTTATCGATAATGGTGCTAGTTTCGTTTCTAAAGCAGTTTTATACAGTGAAGATCCAGGATCAAGAACTAAAGGGGGAAAATATTCAATAAATAGAAAAAACTCCCCCATGATTAAGAAATTTAATGAAGTTGCTTTTTCTCTGTCAGAGGGAGAGATTTCTGATCCCTTTGAAACAGAATATGGTTTCTTCATTATTTATCTTGAAAAAATAAGAGGCCAAGAATATGATATTCGTACTATTCTTCTAAGGCCTAAAATAAATCAGAAGGAAATTGATGATACAAGAAAAAGATTAGTTGATATTCGAGATAGGATAACAAGTGGTGAAATTTCTTTTTCTGACGCTGCTAAAGAAGCTAGTGATGAAAAAGAAACAAGAAATGATGGCGGCTTGTTAATTAATCCCGAAACCCAAGATTACAAATTTGAATTAACTAAAATGGACCCTGAGCTTTATTCTCAAATTGCCAACCTTAAAGAGGATGAAGTAAGTATAGTATTCCAAGATGAAGATAAATTTAATCCTATTAAATTTAAAATTCTAACTGTTTCAGACAGGTATGATGAACATGTAGCGGATTTTTCTAAAGATTATTTGAAAATTCAAAAGCTAGCATTACAAAATAAACAGCTTAAGGAAATTGAGAAGTGGCAAAATGACAAAATTTTTGATACTTATATCAATATAAGTAATGATTTTGGAGATTGTGACTTTTTTAGTAATTGGTTAAAAAAATAAGATATGGCGTTTGATTTTAAAATGATACAAAAAGTTTATTCAAACATTGTCAAAAATGTTGACGAAGCAAGAAAAATTGTGAATAAACCTTTAACTCTTTCTGAAAAAATTCTTTATTCTCATTTATGGGAGCCTCCATTAAAATCTTTTGAAAGAGGAAAAGATTATGTTGATTTTAAGCCTGATAGAATCGCATGTCAGGATGCTACTGCTCAGATGGCATTATTACAATTTATGCAAGCTGGAAAACCTAAGGTTGCCGTACCCACTACTGTTCATTGTGATCACTTAATTCAAGCCAAAATGGGTGCTAAGCCAGATCTTATACAGGCTAACAAGGTGAGTAATGAAGTATTTGATTTTTTAAAAAATGTTTCTAATAAATACGGAATTGGGTTTTGGAAACCAGGAGCAGGAATTATTCATCAGGTTGTTCTAGAAAACTATGCTTTCCCAGGCGGAATGATGATTGGTACAGATTCACACACGGTGAATGCGGGTGGATTAGGAATGGTAGCGATTGGAGTAGGTGGTGCAGATGCGGTTGATGTTATGGCAGGAATGCCTTGGGAATTAAAATTTCCAAAGATTATCGGAGTTAGGTTAACAGGTGAACTAAACGGTTGGACGTCTGCAAAGGACGTTATTTTAAAAGTTGCAGGAATTTTAACCGTAAAAGGTGGTACTGGATGTATCATCGAGTATTTTGGTCCTGGAGCAAAAGCTCTTTCTTGTACAGGTAAGGGAACAATTTGTAATATGGGAGCTGAAGTAGGTGCAACAACTTCAACTTTTGGGTATGATAAATCAATGGAAAGATATCTCAAAGCAACAGGAAGAGAAGACGTTGCTATGGAAGCAAATAAAATAAAAGAATATTTGACAGCAGATCAAGAAGTTTACATTTCTCCTGAGAAATATTTTGATCAAGTTATTGAGATTAATCTTTCTGAATTAAAACCTCATTTAAATGGACCATTCACCCCTGACTTAGCTACTCCAGTTTCTGAAATTGGAAATAAAGCCAGGAAAAATGATTGGCCTTTAAAAGTTGACTGGGGTCTTATAGGTTCCTGCACAAACTCTTCATATGAAGATTTAACCAGAGCTGCCTCAATTGCTAAACAGGCTATTGATAAAAACTTGATTACAAAATCTGACTTTGGAATTAATCCTGGTTCAGAGCAGGTTAGGTATACTGCTGAAAGAGATGGTATACTCAAAATCTTTGAAGATCTTAATGCTACAATTTTCACTAATGCATGTGGACCATGTATAGGTCAATGGGATAGAAGTGACTTAAAAGGTCAAGAAAAAAATACGATAGTTCATTCATTTAACAGAAATTTTTCCAAAAGAGCTGATGGAAACCCCAATACACATGCTTTTGTTGGCTCTCCTGAAATTGTAGCAGCTATAGCTATAGCTGGTAATTTAGATTTTGATCCAACAAAGGATAAACTAATTAATGAAAATGGAGAAGAAGTTATGCTGGATCCACCTGTTGGAGTAGAGCTTCCCTCTGATGGTTTTGATTGTGAAGACTCTGGATATATTGAGCCGCAAAAGGATGGGGCTAGTGTTACTGTTGATGTAAATCCTAAATCAGAAAGACTTCAAATTCTTGACCCTTTTACCCCTATAGGTAGAGAAATTAAAGACGCTAGGTTACTAATAAAAGCTCACGGTAAATGTACTACTGATCATATTTCAATGGCTGGTCCATGGTTGAGATATAGAGGTCACTTAGACAATATTTCTAATAATTGCTTAATAGGTGCAGTTAATAGTTTTAATATGAAAACTAATTTTGTTAAAAATCATCTTACCGGCGAGTACGCAGGTGTTCCTGACACCCAACGAGATTATAAGTCTAATAATATTAAAACAGTAGTAGTTGGTGATCATAATTACGGAGAAGGATCATCAAGAGAGCATGCAGCAATGGAACCTAGACATCTAGGTGTTTGTGCTGTCAT
>VMCO01000188.1 GCA_008081325.1 Flavobacteriaceae bacterium | reverse complement strand
AGATTTATCGAAAAGGTTGGCTTTTTTAATCCTCTATTACCTAAAGACAAAAAAGAAAGATTAAGTTTAGATATTGATAGAATAAAATATTGGTTAGAAAAAGGTGCAAGGCCATCTGATCGTATTGCAAGATTTTTGGGTGAAGCAAATGTGATTCCTAAGCCGGCACAAAAAAACAACCCAATCAAAGCTAAACCAAAAAAGAAGGCTCAAGAAAGATTAGCAGCTGCAGAAGAGGCAAAAAAAGCTTCAGAAGAAGCCACAAAAGCAGAAGCAGAAAAATCTGCAGAGAGTCCGCAACCAGAAACAAAACCACAAGCTGAAACTACAGCGCCTAAAGAAGAAAAAGATTCTAAAGAAAAAAAGGTTGAAGCCGAAGCTTCAAAAGAAAAAAAAGCTGAGGAAAATATAAAAGCTGAAACTCAGAAAGAAGAGAAAAAATAGAAAAATGTTTTCAGCGAATATATTTACATTGTATCCTGAAGTTTTTCCTGGAGCTCTTGGTCATGGAATTTACCAAAAAGCTTTAGAAAATAAAATCTGGGAACTTAATGTTACAAATATTCGTAACTATGCTGATGATAAGCATGCTAAAGTGGACGACAGACCTTTTGGTGGTGGAAGTGGTATGGTTCTAAAAGCAGATGTTATTGATCGTTGCTTAGAAAAAAACTTAAATAATTTTAAGACTTTTTATTTATCTCCAAGAGGAAAAGTTTTTAATCAAGAATTAGCAAATAAATTTTCTAAATCTGAAGGAATAAATTTATTATGTGGCCATTTTGAAGGCGTGGATCAAAGAGTTTTGGATCACAGAAGTATCGAAGAGATTTCTGTTGGTGATTATGTTTTGTCCGGTGGAGAAAGCGCTGCAATTATTATTCTCGACGCTATTTTGAGATTATTGCCGGGCGTACTCGGAAATGAAAATTCAAATAAAGATGAGAGTTTTAATAATAATTTACTTGAGTATCCTCAGTACACACATCCAAGAGTATGGAAAGATATGGAGGTTCCAAGTGTACTTTTATCTGGGAATCATGCCGAAATAAAAGACTGGCGTTTAGATCAATCAAGGAGTATAACTCAGCGCCTTAGACCAGATTTATGGTCAAAGTATAGTAATAATAAAGGCAAAAATTAAAATGAATAGAATTGAAGAGATCGAAAAAAAACATTTAGAAAAATTAATTTCTGGAAAAAAAATAACTGAATTTTTTCCAGGTGATACAATTAGAGTAAATGTAAGAATTGTAGAAGGCAAAAGACAAAGAATCCAAGCCTTCGAAGGCGTATGTATAGCTAAGAAAAGCGGAGGAATTAATTCATCATTTACTGTGAGAAAAGTTTCTTTCGGAGAAGGTGTTGAAAGAGTTTTTCAATTATATAGCCCAAACATAGATTCAATTGAGCTTATAAGATCAGGTAAAGTAAGAAGAGCTAAATTATATTATTTAAGAGATAGAAGTGGTAAATCTGCAAGAATTAATGAAAAGATAAAAAAGAAACTTGGCATTGATGTGGCTAAAGAAATAGAAAATAAAGCAGCTGCAGAAGAACAAAAGACAGCAGCAGTAGAAAGCCCAGCTTCTTCTAAAGACGAAACAAATAACAAACAAGAAGCTAAAAAAGAGGAAAAAAAAGAAGCCGAGTCGAAAGAAAAAAAATAATTTTCTCTAATGGCAAAAACTCTTTACGATAAAATCTGGGATAATCATTTAGTTGATCAACAACAGGATGGTACATCTTTGATTTTCATTGATAGACATTTGGTACACGAAGTTACAAGCCCCCAAGCATTTGAAGGATTAAAAATATCTGGAAGAAAAGTCAAATTCCCAAATTTTACTTTAGCAGTTTCTGACCATAATGTGCCCACTACTGATAGAAGCAAAGGTATAGAAAATAAAGAATCTGCAATACAGGTTGAGACACTAGAAAAAAACTGTAAAGACTTTGGAATTGATTATTATGGTTTAACAGATATTAGACAAGGCATAGTTCATGTTATTGGACCTGAACAGGGCTTTACTCAACCTGGAATGACAATAGTTTGTGGTGATAGTCATACTGCTACACATGGTGCGTTTGGTGCGCTTGCATTTGGAATAGGAACCTCAGAAGTTGAACATGTTTTAGCGACTCAAACATTAATTCAAGCTAAATCTAAAAATATGAAAATTAATGTAAGTGGAAAATTATCAAAAGGTGTGACAGCCAAAGACATTATACTAAATATTATTGGAAAAATTGGAACCGCCGGTGGCACAGGTTTTGTCATAGAATATGCAGGAGATACAATTAAAAATCTTTCTATGGAAGAAAGAATGACGATTTGCAATATGTCAATCGAAGCTGGTGCAAGAGCTGGATTAGTTGCTCCAGATGAAAAAACTGTAGAGTTTATAAAGGGTCGCCCGATGGCACCAAAAAATGAAAATTGGGAAAAAGCAAAAAACTTTTGGTTAACATTAAAATCTGACCCAGATGCAAATTTTGATGAAGTTATAAATATTAAAGCTGAACAAATTCCACCTTCTGTTACCTGGGGAACAAGCCCTCAAGATGTCATACCAATAAACGGAAATGTCCCATCATTTGAGGATCAAACAGATGAAGATAAAAAAAAATCGGTAAAAAGAGCTTTGGATTATATGGGCTTCAAAGGAAATGAGAAAATTGATGAAATTAAAATTGATAAAGTTTTTATAGGCTCTTGTACTAATGGAAGGATACAGGATTTAAGATCAGCGGCATCAATATTAAAAGGAAAAAAAATTAGCAGCCATGTAACTGGATATGTTGTTCCTGGGTCCGGACTTGTTAAAAAACAAGCAGAAAAAGAAGGCTTGGATATAATTTTTAGAGACGCTGGGCTTGAATGGAGAGAGCCTGGTTGTTCAATGTGTCTTGGTATGAACCCAGACCAATTAAAGCCTCAAGAAAGATGCGCATCTACTTCAAACCGAAACTTTGAAGGAAGACAAGGCCGTGGTGGGAGAACGCACTTACTTAGTCCTGAAATGGCTGCAGCAGCAGCAATAGAGGGAAAATTAACTGATGTAAGGAAATTTTTATAATGGAAAAATTCTCAAAAGTTAAAAGCGTCCCCGCATATTTACCGATTGTAAATATTGATACTGATATGATTATTCCTAAACAATTTCTAAAAACGATTAAAAGAACAGGTTTAGGCAAAAGTTTATTTT
>VMCO01000113.1 GCA_008081325.1 Flavobacteriaceae bacterium | reverse complement strand
ATCAAATAAGAACTTTATAAAACTTTCAAAAAATATTTTAGTCATTCCAATTAAGGTGCCACATAGAGACGAATCCTCGGCAACGGTAGGTTATAAAATAATAGGAAAATCAAAAAAATTACTGTTTATTCCTGATATTGATAAATGGGACGAATGGGAAAAGAGTATTGTTGATGAAGTGAAACTTGTAGATTATGCTTTTATTGATGGAACTTTTTATAATGGCTCAGAACTGAACAGAGATATGAGTGAAGTACCTCATCCGTCTATTGAGGAAACTTTAGAATTATTTTCAAATCAACCCCTAGCTGAAAAAAATAAAATATATTTTATTCATATTAACCATACGAACCCTATTTTAACAAATAAAAATGGAATAAGAGATTTGATCTTAAATGCAGGTTTTAATATTGCCGAGAAGGGTTTAAAATTAAGTTTATAAAAGTATATTTAGTATAAATCTATTTCATAATTCTACAAGATTTTTATGTGTAATATTTATATTTTTGACTTTCTATAATGAATTGGTATTGTAAACATACTTGGAGTAAGGCATCTGTTAATACACTTTGGTGTTTATTAGGTTGTAGTATCGGTGATTTTGGTACTATTTTCTACTTTCAAAATATTGAACACACTCTGCTAACTTGGCAAATTATGAGTTTAGCTATCCTTAATGGCTTATTAACAAGTATTTTGCTAGAAACATTTATTCTTTCAAGACAAATGATTTTGAAAGAGGCTTTTAAAGTGGCAATAGGTATGAGTTTTATCAGTATGATTGCCATGGAAATTTCCATGAATTTAATCGATGTAATTTTAACCGGAGGTGCTATGTTAACTTGGTGGGTTATTCCAATTATGTTATTTGCTGGATTTATAACCCCACTTCCATATAATTATTACAGATTAAAAAAATGGGGACATGGATGTCATTAAAACTATTTAATTCCAGGTTGTTTTAATTCCCAATTTTTCTCCGCCTTTTTTTCATCTACCATCTCTTTTACTTCGCTCAATAATCTTTTTGCATCGTAAATAATTCCATCTTTGACGGTAAATTTTACCCCACCAGACCTAATAACCTCATTTTTTTCGTTTAATTTAATTGCACCTGTGCCATATAAAGATTTTAAATTTTCAAGTGGATTTTCTTCGGTTATAACAAAATCCGCAAATTTTCCAATTTGAACACTACCAATTTTATCATCCATTTTTATTGCCTCTGCACCATTAAGTGTAGCTGCCCGTATAACCTCTAATGGATGAAATCCAGCTTCCCTAAGAAGCTCAAGCTCCCTAATGTATGCAAAACCATAAAGTTGATAGATGAAGCCTGAATCAGATCCAGCAGAAACTCTTCCACCCCTGTTTTTGTATTCATTTATGAACTTCATCCATAACCTATAATTTTCTCTCCACTGAACTTCTTGTTCAGTTCCCCAGTAATGCCAATAGGATCCGTGTGAAATTCTGCTAGGTTCATAAAACCTCCATAAAGATGGTAACGTATAATCTTCGTGCCACTCAGCTCTTCTCGCTCTATGTAAATCACGATTAGCTTCATATATATTAAAAGTTGGAACAATTGTAAAATCCAATGAAATAAGCTCATTCATTACATTATTCCAATGATCAGAATAAGGTTCTGCTGCTTGTTTCCATAATTTACCAGCTTCCTCAAACCTGTGTTGCTCATTTTGATAATTATAGTTTGAAGGGTAATTCTGAACAGTTCTATCGTCAAATAATGCTTCTGGTAAACCATACCAGTGCTCCATTGTAGTTAATCCAGCTCTTGCAGAATTTAAAACATTCCACCTTGCAACACTTAACTGTGCGTGATGTGCAGCTGAGCCTAAACCTAATTTTTTATTTTCATCTAACGCTGCTTCCATTATTTCTGGTTCTGCTCCAAAGAACTTAATTCCATCAGCACCTTTTTTTGCATTAGCTCTTACCCATGTTCTAGCCATCTCAGGTGTACTTATTGGTAAGTCATTCAAGGGATTGAAGTTTTTGCCGGTTTGTCCAAAACTTGTGTAAGCTATAATCCTGGGTGCTACAATTTTATTTTCATTACTTAATTTTTTTAGATTTACAGCCCACTCAACGCCTCTTCCACCTGGTTCTCTGACTGTTGTTATTCCATGCGCCATCCAAAGTCTAAAAACATAATCGTAGTCAGCTCCCTGAGCTGTTCCTCCAATGTGTCCATGCATATCAACGAACCCCGGAAGTAAAAACATTCCATTTGCATCCAACTCAAATCCACCTTTTTTTAGTTTAGGTCTCCATGAATCCTTGATTTCAATCCCTGGATAACCAACACTTTTAATATCAACAATTATATTATTTTCAACAACTATATCAACTGGTCCTTTTGGGGGAGAACCATCACCGTTAATTAAAGTTACACCTCTAATAATAAGTTGTTCATATGGCCCATCACCAAGATGTTTTTCTTGAGAAAAACCAATAAAAACAAATAAGACAATAAATAAAGAAATATATTTTTTCATACAGTTTAAATTTAATTTGTTGGCACTGAAATATTATTACCTAAAAATATAGCATTAAGAAACAATTTATTGGTTCCATACCAAGTACCTCTAAAGTTTGGATTATCAGCGAATACAACAACCCTTCCGGAGCCAATTTTTGAAACAATCAGAGATGCTGATCCTGGAATATAATCTTTTCTATTTGACTCAGAAATATATCCGTCTATATGAAAATCATCAGAATATACTGCTACAGAGGAATAATCATCTTTTGTTTTATTTATAAATACATTATTATTCTTGTATACTGGTATTGAAGTGTCATTGTACCCAAAAGCAACAGGATGTGTTAAATCTATATCAGCTCTTAAAATAACACCACCAATTCTTTCTCTTCCAATAAATCCACTAGCATCAACATAATTTTTTCTTGAGTGGGTTGAATCCTCTTTAGATTCAACTAAATTTTCATCAATCAGCTCATTATTAATTGCCCAACTTGAACCTCTTGCAATTGTGATTAACGTATTTCCTTTTTCAACCCATTTTTTTATTTTTTTAACCTCATCTTTTCCTAATTGATTGTATGATCCGGAAACCAGAATCAATGTTGTGTATTTATCTATCGATGTTCTTGGAAATTGATTAAGTCTAATTTTAGTTAAAGGCATTCCAATTCTCGTATCCAATAGATGCCACACTTCACCA
>VMCO01000184.1 GCA_008081325.1 Flavobacteriaceae bacterium | reverse complement strand
ATAATCATTTAGTTTAAGAGCAAAATATTTTTCTCCAAGCCTCCAATCAACTAGCAGATGTTTGCATAAAAAACTAGCAGTAATCATTCTGACTCTATTGTGCATGAAGCCTGTATTATTAAGTTCTTTCATGCCAGCATCAACCAGTGGGTATCCGGTTTCTCCATTTTTCCAAGCTTCAAAGGATTCAGGTTCGTTTAGCCATACAATTTTATCATACTTAGGTTTAAAACTATTTTTCGCAGTGTGTGGAAAATGATATAATATTTGCATAAAAAATTCTCTCCATATTAATTCATTCAAAAAAGTTTGATCTTTGAAACTTAATAATCCAGAAACAATTTTTCGGATACTTACGATACCAAATCTTAGATAAGGACCAATTTTTGATGTGGACTCTAAAGATGGGAAATTTCTTCTTTCTGCATAATGTGTAACAATCTCGCTATTTAACTTAAAAGCTTCAATTTTACATTCATTTTCGAAAAAACCATAATCTTTTAAATTTAAAAGTTTAGATATAGATTTTTTATGAAAATTGTTGACAACTCTTTTTTCGTTAATAATAGTTAAATCTTCATTAAAAATACTTTTCCATTTTTTCATATAAGGAGTGTAAACTACATATGGTTTGCCATCATCTTTAACAATCTCATTTTTTTCAAAAATTACTTGATCTTTAAATGATTTAAATTCAATATTCTTATCAGACAAAATTTTCTTAATTGTACTATCTCTTAAAATTGCATAAGGTTCGTAATCGTTGTTGGTATAAACAGTATTAATTTTATACTCTGAAGTTAGTTTATCGAATACTTCTGACGGATTACCTTTAAAAACACTAATAGAAGAGTTAAACTTGATTTTTAATTCTTCATCCATCATTTTTAAATTATCATAGATAAAATTTATTCTGCGGTCGTTTTTTGGTAGTTTCTCTGTTATGGAAGTATCAAATATGAATATTGGAATTACCTTGAGTTTACCATTTGTTGCCTCTGACAAACCTGAATTATCATATAATCTCAAGTCTCTACGAAACCAAAAAATATTTACCTCTTCCATTATAGTTTTCCGAAGATTTCAATTAATTTTTTTTTTCTGTATTTGAAAATTTCTTCAAGTTTTGGTTTTATAAAGAATGGGTGAAAGAATTCTCCAACTACACCTAATGGAAGTGCATAATCTAAAATATCGATTGCTTTAATACCACCATCTATAATTTCAAATTTATGCTTATGATGCCAAAATTTATAGGGTCCAAATCTTTGTTCATCTACAAAAAATTTGTTTTTTTTTACGTGAGTAATTTCAGTAACCCATTTCATGTTTAAACCAAATAGAGGGGATACATTATATTTGATAATTTGACCTGCATACATTTTTGTATCCTCTAAATCAAGAATATCAAAGCCCATATATTTCGGAGTAATTACTTTAAGATTATTAGGGTTGCTGAAAAATTCCCAGCATTCTTCTATTGTAATAGGTAAGTTGATAGATTTTTCAAGTCTAAAGATTTTCATTTGATATAGTTCGTAATTTTTGAACTCATCGGACTTGTTAAAGAATACCAGTAGTCAATCAAATTACCGTCTTTGTCAACTAGGTATTTTTGAAAATTCCATTTTACACTGGAATTTTTAATCCCATTTTGTTGTTTAGATGTAAGCCATTCATAAAGAGGGTGCTGATTTGTTCCTCTTACGCTTACCTTTTCAGTCATTGGGAATGTTACATCATACTTTTCTGAGCAAAAAATAGATATTTCTTTTTCTGATCCAGGTTCTTGTGCACCAAACTGATTACAAGGAACTCCAACCACAACAAGTTTGTCGGAATATTCATCGAAAAGCTGTTGTAAATCTTTGTATTGTCTTGTAAATCCACAATTTGAGGCAACATTTACAAAAAGTATATATTTTCCCTTAAAATCTTCTAAATTTAATTTGTTTCCATCAATACTATTGATAGAGATATCATATATGGACATAGTACTTTTTTTAATGTTTTTTGTTTCAAAATTACCATTGATAAGGGACAATGTTAAAACCAGTATTATATTAATTGTTTTTAGCATATGGATTAGCTTTTAAAAGATACTATCCCAGCATCCATATTGAATATTTGACCAGAAATTGACGAGGCATCTTCTGAAACAAGAAATGAAGCCATTTTAGCTACTTCTTTGGGGGATAGTATCATTTTTAATGGGTGTCTTTCAACCATATTTTCAACAACCTTCTCATTTCTCAGAATCTTCGAGGCAAGATCTGTATTAGTGATGGTTGGAGCAATTGCATTAATTCTAACCTTAGGAGCGAGTTCTGATCCTAAAGTCTTCACAAGACCATCTATTCCTGATTTAGCTACAGAAACCGAAGCGTGATACGGCATTCCTAACTTGGTGGCTACAGTGCTAAAGAGTAAAATTGAAGCGGTTTCTGATTTTTTAAGAAGTGGTAAATATTTTTTAATTGCTCTTACAGCCCCAATGACGTTTAACTCGAAATCATTTCTAAAATCATCAAGACTTAATGTTGATATAGGTTTAAGGTTAATCGAACCAGGACAATAAATTAAACAGTCGATACTATCTAAATCAGGCAAATCATCAGATAAAGCATCAAACTTTACGTGAGAATAATTTTTGTGAACAAAATCTGTGTTATTTCTACTTAAACAAGTGATTTTGTTGTGTTCAATAACCTCTTCTACAATTGCTTTACCGATTCCTTTGGTTCCACCTATGATGAGAAAATTCTTCATTATGCGTCAGGTCTTCCTTTAAGTCTCTTTTCAACCTTCTTTTTTATGACTGTAAGTCTTTTCATCATTTCCATGATTTCAGAGTCTTTATTTTCTTTGTAGATCTCATTTAACTCAAGTATTAGAGTTTTTACTTCCCTTGAAGCAACAATCTTTTCGTTTGTACTTTTGTAAACATGTTTTCTGTTTTCAAACTCAATTGCTTTTTCTATTAATTCCATTTCTTTTACTTATTTTATTTTGGTTTATGTTTCTTTGTCTTGAACATTTGAATCTTCCAAGTTGAAAATTTCTTTTCGCTTGATGTTTTGTCTTTCGTCCGCTAACCCTTTTTCTCCAAAGTTTGAAGCTGGAAAGTTTAAGGTTTTTTCTCATGATTGAAATAACCTCTGATTCATTTAAACCAAATGATTCTTTAATAGCATCGAAAGTTGTTCTATCTTCCCATGCCAT
>VMCO01000008.1 GCA_008081325.1 Flavobacteriaceae bacterium | reverse complement strand
TTTTGAAACTCCAATAATACTTCTAATCGAGTCTGCCTTTTTATTTTTCAAAAACACCAATGGAACACTATACCAAAGTAACGGACTTTCTTGCATCGATAAATAAACTTGATTTGCATCAAATTCTTTATAATGGTCCTTTTTACTAAGTTTTCTTAACAACTCAGATGAATACGTATTTACTGGCATCATTCTACCACCTAAATCCTGAATTACTAAGCGACCAAATTTATCTGCTTCTTCTTTTGAAGCTATATTTGCAGAGAGTATGGAGTCTATTCTCTCAATATCTGATCTGGAAGAATTATGCACTCCAAAACCTTGACCACTAGTTGATAAAGTAAATAAGATTAGTAGAGATGTTATAAGCTTAGTTTTTTTATTTCTGGCAACCTCAAGTTGCTTTTTCAAAGAGTCAAATCTGGTGAATCTAGCAAAAAGAATAACCACCAA
This sequence comes from Flavobacteriaceae bacterium, assembly GCA_008081325.1. Lineage (GTDB taxonomy): Bacteria > Bacteroidota > Bacteroidia > Flavobacteriales > Flavobacteriaceae > MED-G13. The sequence goes on along the minus strand of VMCO01000008.1, from coordinate 2,792 downwards.
ACCTAGATATAGCAATATATAACCAATATAGGTTAGCAATGTGCCCCAAAAATCATGATTAACAGATAAAATAGTTCCTTTCTCGTCAGGATCAAATGAGGCTTGAAAAAACCTGTAACCCTGGTAATTTAGAATATTATTCATGTATATCCTGTAATCAAAAGTATCTTCGTCAATAACAGTAACTTCACTAGCAAAAGATGAATAGCTTTTATCTGTTCCAGGATACTTTTCTGCTATAAAATCATTTAACTTAACGCTGAATGGTAAATCATATACTTTAGAACCATATCGAATGGTAAAATCTTGATTTCCTACAGTAAAGGTCTTAAAAGCGTTATTTGTCCCCTTTCCTCCAATTACTCTGACAAGTGTTGACTCTTCTGGAGTGGAAATCAACAATTCAAGTCCATCTTGATCTGATTTTAATAGTTCAGACTTTTTAACAATATCAAAAACACCTTTAGTAACTGGCTTAGGAAAAACTAGTTGTTGGCCATTAATAATATATCTTGATCTGAGATTTAAGGATTCGTTTGTGTCCTTGTTCAAAACACCTTGAGTCATCGATGCCATTACAATATATTCTGCGTCGTATGGAGAATTTATGAAAAGATCATAATTTTCATCGAAAGATAAATTAACAGCACCCTCGATAAAATTATTTAGAGTATATAAAGTCCCATGAATGTTTTCTGTTGATCCATTTTTAAGAAAATGATTGTGTGGCATTCCGCCTGCTGATTCAACAATTTTTAAATAGTAATCTCCATCTTCATCAGGAACAATATCTTCCTCTGCTCCGTTGATAAACTCATTTAATTTAATTGAAATAGGACTACCTCCATATTCAGTGTTCAATAAAAAATTATTTTCCATTCTAGGTGAAAAATCTACTCTTTCCTCCTCCACTCTTCTCATCAACTGACCATCAACTTCATAATCACCATCAATATAAATTGTTAGGTAAGTTTTTTCAGAGAGAAATGAACTCTCAGTAGCACCCTCACGAATACTCATAACACCTTCATAGCTTATGTATCTAGTAACAAATGCACCAACTAAAATAAATACCCATGATAGATGAAGAACTAGCACAGGCAACTTCCTCTTATTTAAGAGGTTATACTTAAAAATATTACCTATAAAATTGATTACAAAAAGAAGCATTATAGCTTCGAACCACCAAGCATTATAAATCAGGTTTCTAGTAAGTGGTGTTGGGGATGTTTCTTGTCCAGCATCCATAAAAGTTCCAATAGCCATAGCCACTGCAAATACTATAAATAATACTCCTGTTAATCTATTGGAAAAAAGAATTTTTTTTAGTGTATTCATTCCGCTTTTATGGGGTTACAAATTTAATACCATTTTAGCTTTTTTTATACCTAATTATATTATTTATTTTGTAAATTTTACACATTCATTTGTTTTATGATAAAAGTAACGGTATTAGGGTCAGGGAATGTTGGATTTCATCTGATAAATTTATTTCATAGTTCAACTAAAATTCACTTAAACGAGTGGTATTCAAGATCTTTAAATTCTGACGATAGGGTTAAAGTTATTAATGAAATTGAAAAGCTAAGTGAATCTGATATTTATATAATTTGCGTTAGCGATAATGCAATTGCTGAGATTAGTGATAATATTATATTTAAAAATAAACTTGTTGTTCACACATCTGGAAGCACATCGTACACATCGATTAATAAAAAAAACAGAAGAGGAGTCTTTTATCCTCTACAAAGCTTCTCAAAATCACAAAAACTAAATTATTCTGAGATTCCATTATGCCTTGAAGCTGAAAACGATGAAGATCTTGAAACACTAAAAAATATGTCAGTCTTGTTAAAATGTAAGTTTTATGAAATAAACTTCGAAGAAAGAAAAACACTTCATCTAGCTGCTATAATTTCAAATAATTTTACCAATTTTTTATTTGGTCTTTCTAAAGAAATCATTGATTCAAAAAATTTAGATTTTAATATTTTGAAACCTTTGATTAATGAGACAGTAAATAAAATTCATAAATTAGACCCGTCTAAAGCTCAAACAGGACCTGCTCGCAGGAATGACTTAAGCATAATGAAGATGCATGAAAATATGTTGGAGGATAAAAATATTAAGTTGTTATATAAAACTATTAGTGAAATGATAAAACAGAAATATGGAAATTAATTACAAACAAAAATTAGTTAATATTAAAGCTTTCATTTTTGATGTGGATGGAGTATTAACAGATGGAAGTCTTCTAATAAGTGAGACAGGTGAGTTATTGAGAACCATGAATGTTAAGGATGGATTTGCTATGAAATATGCGATTGATAATGGTTATAAAATAGGGATTATTTCAGGAGGAACTAATGAAGCTGTCAAAAAAAGATTAAATAATCTTGGTATTGAAGAAATCCATTTGAGATCTCATGATAAAATAATCCACTTCAATAATTTTCTGTCAAAATATAATTTTAGTAGTGAAAATATTTTAGTTATGGGTGATGATATTCCAGATATTCCGATAATTAAAGCTAGCGGGATTGGCTGTTGTCCTCAAGATGCTGCTCCTGAAGTTAAAGATGCGTCGGATTATGTTTCTCAAAAATTTGGTGGTAAAGGTTGTGTTAGAGATGTCATTGAACAGGTAATGAAGATTCAGAATAAATGGGTTTAAATAAAATCAAATGGAGTAAAGAATACACAATTCTTTTACTGATTAACTTTTTATACTTTCTGTTTTTTTTATACATAACCAATAGATTTTAGTTATGCAAAACTTAGATTGGTTTGTT
>VMCO01000199.1 GCA_008081325.1 Flavobacteriaceae bacterium | reverse complement strand
AACAACAGAATGAGGGTGAACAACAACAGAATGAGGGTGAACAACAACAGAATGAGGGTGAACAACAACAGAATGACGGCGAGCAACAGCAAAATAATGGTGAAAGAGTTGGTGAGATTGGCAATAATCCACCCGTTTTAAACGAAATTCAACTTTTAACATTTAATTTAAATGAAGAAGTTGATTATAATTATGCAGATTGGTATCGAGATCCCGATGGTGACGAACTATCATTTGAAGCGGCTGATTTTGAAATACCTGGTCTAGTATTTGAAAACGGTGTTATTTCAGGCGTTCCTGTAAATGTTGGACAATATACTTTTACTTTAAGAGCTGAAGACCCTGAAGGAGCGTTTGCTACAATGGAGGTGAGTGTGAATATTGAACTTCAAAATACTCCTCCAAATCTTCCTGATCAACAAATTGAAATTGTTATGAATCAATTGCAAAAAGCTAATGTAGATATATTGGAATACCTTCCAAACCCTCTTGACAATGAAAACGACCAAGTCACTCTATCAATTGATGTAGAAAATGTTCCTGGTGGATTTGCACCGGATGAAAGATATATTGAAGCATTGCCTCCAGGTATAAGGTTTGAAAATAATTCCTTTGTTGGCACACCAGAAGAAGATGGAATTTATGTGATGATGTTAGTTGCTGATGATGGGAATTTTGGTATCTCTAGACAAGTTTTGTATATAAATGTGGTGCCACAACCTGAGCCTGTTGCTGGATTTGGAGTGTATCCGGTTTCAATTTTAGCATCAATCGGAGAGGAGATAAATTTAGATTTTTGTGATGAAAATCAATTTCCTTTTATAAGTATGATGGATGCTAGAGATATAAAACCGTATACTACAGATTTTGTCATGATAAGGCATGGAAGAACAGTAAACGCAATTCCAGGTTTAGAATTTGATAATGATAACTGTACCATTTCTGGTACTGTCGAGGGAGGAGCTTTAGATGATCGCGATCAAATGCGATATTCATGGATCTTATCTGTGCGTTGGAGTGCTGGTGATGGAGTAAAAGGTCAACTTTCTACGGGTTTCTTTGGTATTGTTAATCCAGAAGAAAGAGACTTAAATCCACCTCAATTACAAAGAGAAATTAACTTTGATTTTAGAGTAGGCGATGAGGTAAATGTCTTATGGGAGGATGTTTTAAATTTAGATGTGGTTGATTCAGATGATGAGGTTTCTTTTGGACATATGTATTATAGTATTCCGAGATTAGGCAATAATGTTTATACACCAGGCAGAACAGGTATAGAGTTAACGCCTCATCCAAATCCACCACCTTACAATAATCAAGCCCATATCGGTTTTAATGGAACGCTAACTCAGCCTGGGAATTATAGATATTTATTAATAGCTTCTAATAGCAAAAGATATCAAGACTGGGCTATTGTCAATATTCGAGTTAATCCCTAATAAATTTTAAAAGGTTTAATCAATGTTAAACTATAAGTATTAGAGGATGTAGTGTAATTGATTATATTAGACATTGACTCTTGAATATTAATACTTGAAGAAAAACTCCATCCTGTTTCACCAATAGGACCAGTTAAGCTCAGAATAAAATTGCTTATATACTCTTTTTTTGATCTATCAGAGACGACAAATGCATCAGGAGCATGATTTTGATTGTATGTTCTTTTAAAATTTAATGATGCTTGATATTTGTCTTTGAATAAATGTTTATATCCAAGATTAATTGATCTTCCATTTGTTCGGTTTATGTTTCTATCTGCGTTTTTGAAATTATAAGATAGGTTTGCAGAAATAGATCTATTTTGATCTATCATGAATCTGGGTTCAAAGAAAAAACTATGAAGTAAAGCATTTTTTTCATGAGCTGTAGAGTTTTTATCTGTTGAATTATTTTGAATATTAGTAAAACTATAACCTGAAGTGCTTGAAAATTTTTCCCCATGAATATAATTTATATTTGAGCCAATTGTTTCATTTCTGCTATCAAAACTAGTGTGACTGTCTGTGTAACTTAGTGATGCAAAAGTATTTAATAAAAATTTTTCATCAAGATATGTGTGCGTGAGAGTTCCAGATAAAAGTCGAAACATTTTACCATTTCCTCTTGTTTGATCTTGTTGTAAGAAAACTAAATTCGTACCCCATCTATTTTTTTGATCTTTCAGGTAAACTGCTGATAAGACTGGATTAATAGAAAAAGTAGTATCATTTCTAACTGTACCTGAAGCATAAGCTGAAAGAGAGTCAGAAACATATTGTTGATTTAAGGTCGACATGCTCGTGACGTTGGAATAATTTGAAAAAGTAGTTATCATATTTCCATTTACGTATAATTTTTTTGGTGGTTTCTTACTCTCTTCGATTCTTTTAGCAATTTGTTGAAGTTGCTCTTTTATCTTTTGATTTGTCTCTTCATCCTCCAATAATGTTTTGATTGTTTGCATTGCTTTTGCAATTGAACCCAACTGGGTTAAAAGTTGAATATAGTATACTTTTAAATCAATATTATTAGGATAATAAAATAGGAGTCTTTCAATAGTTACCATTGCATTTTTAACATTCCCAATATCTTGTTGCTCTTTTGCATACTTTAAATTGAGTTGAAGGTTTATAGGGTCTTTTTGAATTTCCTTGTACGTGACGGCATGCGTATTAATTGAAATAAGTATAACTACTAAAATTAATAATATTTTTTGCATGTTTTCGCCGTTTTTGTGTCTTATAAACAAAAAATTAGATATATTTTAGATATTTGTTTAAATACAAGGAAATGTATCGAATTATTCTTATTTGGTTAATTTTTATATTCGCAAAAAATGCCTTTGCATCAGCTTCTCCAATAGGAACTGTAGGTGCTATTATAGGAAAAGCAGAGAGTGTTAATAGAACTATTATCTTGAATATAACTGATGATATTTTTTTTGAGGATGTAATTAAAACTTCCCCCCAAACAAATTTGCAAATTCTTTTTGATGATGAAACTGTTTTTACAATTGGTGAAAATACAACTATTACAATTGATACTTATATTTATGATCCTGATGGTAACAGTAATGAGAATAAGCTATCTGCAACTGTTTTGCAGGGAAGTTTTAAGGTGGTTACTGGATTAATCTCGAAAGAAACGCCTGAAAATTTAATTATTAATTTACCCACAGGAACTTTAGCAACAAGAGGAACAGAATTTCAAGCAATAGTTACGCCGGGTGAAGAAGATGTAATTGTGCTATTAGGTCCTGGACCAAACAATGCCGCTGGAGAAAGACCAG
>VMCO01000066.1 GCA_008081325.1 Flavobacteriaceae bacterium | reverse complement strand
GTTGGCACTCATTTGGCACTCTTTAACTTTTTCATATCGATTGTTGGTTTAGTTGCAATTTCTTTCTAACTCAAGACATCTTTCTATAGCAGCATATCCGTGTGATGGACTTGCATATGGTCCGAATAATTTTAATTCAGGCTCTGTATCTATCTCTATCCAATAATATTCATTTTTATAATCCAAAAAAACTTTCTGTCCCTTTAATTCACAATTACAGCTATCACTTAGTTTTTCACAACCAAAGACAAGTGGAATAAATAGTAATAGTATTAGCTTTTTAATTATTGACAGTTAGAATTTAATCTATACAAACTATATTCAGGCATTTCAAAATATGCTTCACCACCATCACATTCAAATGTCACAGGAGTTATCAATTCATTGCCAAAATGTAAATCAACAGTCAAAATATTATCTTCAAATGTGTAAGGATTGGTTGTAGGTAAATGATTTCCATCATTAGCTTCATATGAGTTATATAATGCATTACAATCACCTTCTATACAATAGTAAGTATAGCGCACCCCATCCTCATAGAGATACATTGTATTGCCCTCAGGCACAGTTCCTTCTATAAGCCATTTACCTTCAATTGAATAATTTGGTTCACTTATTATTTCCTCACCATCACTACAGGCAAAGAAAAGTGGAATAAATAGTAATAGTATTAACTTTTTCATAAAGATTAATTTATCTACAAGTTAGTGAAAAAGCTGTTAATGGTTTATCGTGTATTGCTCTGTGAAATAAATAGTATTAGCTTTTTCACATTGTATATTGGGTTAGTCTTACTGTGAAAGATCTAACTTATAGGTCCATAGAACAGAATCAAATGAATATTCCATTGTATTAGAATCAGGATATGAAATATAAATGTCCGATCCTGATAAATCTTGACTCCCTCCAGCCTCATAAGTGAATTGATAGTATTCATCTTGAACAGAAAAAGTTCCAAAAAAAGCATCTTCCTCAGAACAAATAGGGTCAGGATTTTCTGAATAATCAGCAACAAAATAATCTATAAACGTTCCGTCTCTCTTAAATTCCATATAAAGATTAGTACAATACCTGGGATTGTCATAATAGTAAATATCACCATTTGGATACTCTGCTGAATAAAAAAACCATTGATTTATTATTGTAGACTCTTCGTCTGTACTTGACCTTCCAGAGGTATCAGAATTTTTTGAATGAATCTGATTATCAAATGCACCCGAAAATTGACCTAAGCTTAAATTTCCAACAAATGTACCTGCGTCGGAAATCCGAGACGTTTCTATTAAAGTCACATTAGATTGTAAAAAACCATCTTCACTAACATTTCCAGCAATGGCATACATCTCATTAAATTCATAAGAAGTTATGCTTCCTTCAATATTCCCTTCTTCGTCAACACTAAATGTCCAAGTGCCAGAGTTATCCCCCTCAATTAATCCAGACCAAAGCCCTTCAAATTCATTAACTTGATTTTCAATAATTTCAAAAGGTTCATCACTACAAGCAAAGACAAGTGGAATAAATAGTAATAGTATTAGCTTTTTCATATCGTATGTTGGTTTAGTCAATTAGGTTAGAAATTATATTTCTTAATGAATCTTCATCAATCAAATCATTAATTGAATAGATTAGCTTTTCATTTTTGTAAAACTTTATGGAAGGTAAAGAATAGATTTTGAGTAAAGCCATAAGCCCTTTATTTGTGTCATAATTTATACTATGATATGATACCTCTTTATCTTTTTCAACCGAAAGTTTCTTTAGAGTAGGCTTCATTTTAATACAAGGTGCACACCAATTTGCATTAACCGAAATCATTACTAATTTGTCTGAATCAATAAGCTTATTAAAATCGTTTAGAGTCAACTCATCAACTTCTGAGATAAGATTCCTTTCAGGAAAACTATTTTTTCTCCAAGACATTATTCCCCCATCTAACTCATAGAGATTAGTAAATCCCTTTTCAGAAAGGTATGCGTAAGCTTTAGAGCTTCTTCCTCCGCTCAAACAATAAATATATGTTGCTTTATTCTTATCTATTAAATCAATATTTTCCTTGAACTCATCAAAATTGTTAAAGTCAATATTAATTGAATTTGGAATATGTCCTAATGCAAATTCATCATATGTTCTAACATCAATTAAATTTATATTTGTAGAATTAATTCCTGTATTAAATTTGTTTGCATTTATTTTTGAATGTTGACTGCAATTATACAAGATTAAACTCAGAAGTAACAATATCTTCTTCAACTTCTTATTATTTTAAATTTGACCAAGAACCTCCATTAACAGACGTAATTCCCTTACTATTAAGTATTTCATTTGCTTTACCACTTCTCATACCACTTGCACAAACAACAACAATATCTTTATTAAAGGATTTTATTTTATCAATATTATTTTCTATTGTATTTAAAGGAATATTGACGGAACCCTCAAAGTGTTCTGTATTAAACTCTTGGGGTGTTCTAACATCAACAACCTGAGCACCGTTTTTTAGCATATTATTAGCCTTTTTTGATTTCGAATAACTGTTGTAAAAGAAATAAATCAAACCGATTATAATTACTATGTAGAGTAGCTTATCACTCATAATTTTTTCTTATTAAGTTTTTGACAAGATAGTAAGTTGTTTAGGATTTGTCAAGTAAGAAACAAGGATATTGATATGTTGTATGTTGCTCTTTTCAAATCCCCCATATTTTTTAATCACTTTTGTAAATTATATTTAAAAAAATAATACATTTAAGTAAATATTAATGAGCTATTATTAGCGCATTGCCAAAATGAAAAGAATATTCATTTTCGGGCTTAGAAGTATAAAGAAGTCTACTTCAAAAGCTGCTTCAGGGATGGAGAACCGAATAATTAGGCTGACTTCTAAAGTACTATTCAGAAAAATATTCCCATTTAGATTTAATCAATTATTTAGCTATGAAAAGAGTTATTGTTGATTACGCTAATGCGCATTCTGAGCTTCTCTCAAAAATTGATGAACTGTATGCGCCATCTTATCAGTTTGATAAGTTTATAACATTTAAAAGTTCTGATGGTAAAACAAAGAAATGTATTGAAATTAAGTTAAATGACACTATTTATTTAGTTAAAATGGATAGGTTTTTAGATTTTGAAAATGACGAAAATAAAGAATTTGATGACTCTGTATTAGACTAATTACTAAAAAATGGAATAAATAGTAATAGTATTAGCTTTTTCATATCGTTTCTTACTCTTTGATTATTTTATGAGTTGAGGTATTTACACCATCTG
>VMCO01000198.1 GCA_008081325.1 Flavobacteriaceae bacterium | reverse complement strand
TGGTATACCTGCAACCCTTATAGTAAATGCTTCAAATTATAATTTTTACTCTAAACCCTTTGAAAAAGAGGATTTATTCACTCAAATAAATAAAGTTCTAGAATAATTAATTATTTATATCTTTATAGTATATGAATTTAGATCAATCAACCTGGATTAGTAAGTTTCAGTCTGATGAAAATGCAGTTATTTTAGATGTAAGAACACCAGAAGAATTTGAAACTTCAAGAATTCCAAATTCTAAAAATATCGACTTTTATAATCCTCAAAATTTCATGCAGGAGATTGAAAAACTTGACAGGGATAATTGCTATTATGTTTATTGTAGAACTGGCGTTAGAAGCGCTAATTCATGCCAATTGATGAATGAATTAGGATTTGATAAGGTTTATAATCTGCTTGGAGGTATTGTTGAATGGAAAGGGGAAATAGATAAATAATTTAGTGTATGGTTAGAATTATTTTTTTTAGTTTAATTTTTATTTTCTCATGCGAATTTTTAAATCCCACAGAGGTAAATGTAATTTCTGATAATCAGTTTTTAGAAATCCAAGATACTGATTATACACTTATCGATGTTAGAACTACTGAAGCGTACGAATCTGGTCATATTCAAAATGCACTAAATTTTGATTTTTATTCAGAATCATTTCAAAAAGATATTCTTACATTAGATAGAAACTCACAAATTATTCTTTATTGTAGGACTCAAAATAGGAGTACGAAAACTGCCGATTTTTTAAAAGAAAATGGATACAGAGAGATTAAAGTGATCGAAGGTGGGATCACATCATGGGTTAAAAATGGAAATGATTTAGTGTATAATATTTCAGAATAATTTTAATCCCAAAGAGGTGTAGGATAAACACCTTCTTTTGTATAAAAACTTAACTTTTTCACACTATTTTCTTTGTCCTCTTTGTAAGTTACACCAAACCAATTTGAATCTGAGTAAATAACATCAATCGTAATGATTTTTTCGGTGAGTAATTTTTGTGCTGCAAAAGGAAGATAGATTTCGGATTTCTCAATATCATCTAAATTTTCAATTTCTTCTATGATATATTCCTCTAGATGCTCAAAAAAGTTAGATTTACAAAGCCAAAAATTCATGGAAACATAATCATTTTCTTCTAAGATATTTTCACTTTCAAAATCTTTGATTGTATTTCCAATCTTTTCAATTTTTAAGTGCTCGTTTATTGATTCTAATTTACCATTTGAAACCTTACAAACTCCTCTTGAAACAGATCCAAAATCAGATAGAGTGTTTTTTAATTTGTAGCTCACAAGTCCATAGTTATTTTGATCTTTTGATGAATTAAAAAAACTACTTGCATTTTTAAATGCATTTGAACCATAATAATCGTCAGCATTAATTATTGCAAAACCGTTATTTATATAATCTTTTGCGCACCAAACTGCGTGAGCAGTACCCCATGGTTTTTGTCTATTTGAATCAGCTTTAATTCCATTAGGGAGATTATCAATTTCCTGAATAACAACGTCAAGTTTAACGGATTTATCAATTTTCTCCCTCAGGTAGTTATAAAGAAAGTCTTTGTTTTCTTTTTTAGTAATTAAAACAATGTGATCAAATCCGTGTTTTATTGCATCATAAATACTAAACTCCATCAAGAATTCACCATTTGGCCCCAATTCATCAAACTGTTTCAATTTCCCATATCTACTTCCGCTTCCTGCGGCCATAATCAATAACACCATAATCTATAATATTTCGTTTATCATTTTTAATACTTTTTCATTGTCATTAAAGGTCAAGTCATAAAAAATACTTGAGTTTACCCAACTAATGAATGATCTAGCATGCTCAATATCCTTTGAAATCCAAGCATCAGGTAAAATCTTTTCTAAGGCTTTCCCTTTATTTACTACTCTGATTTCATTTTTTAAATCGCCCCCAAATTTAACATTTAATATTCTATTACATTTACTATTTAGAATTAATCGATTATTATTTTGAGGTAAGTATTTTACATTACCCTTTATATCACTTATGTAATATTCATTTAATTTACTAAATGATGTAAAAAGGTTATCAGCTACCTTATAAAAACCTTCTTTTACAGAAATAGCAGAGGGAAAATTATAATGAAAGCCTTGTTTATTCATCGGGCTAAAATCGTCTGCAACAAGAGAAAAATTATTAGCCATAAGAATAGTACTTAATGAGCTTTTTCCATTCCCGGAATCTCCAGTTAACATCAGACAGTTATTTTCTTTTGATAGTGTTGATCCGTGAAATACTGCTGTCCAATCTGAATCTTGCATGTTGTGGAAAAAAGAAGTTAACTCCATTGATACCTTTCCTTGAAATTCATGCATTTCATCAGTACCCCAACTTCCTATGTATTTTTCTTCTTTAAAAAGATAAATCCTTTTATTTTTTTCTTGAACTTTAAAAATTATATCTTCTTTATCTTGTGATTTTAGATGTTGAAATTTTGGATCAATTAGATTTCTGAGATTTTCGTCACTGTATTCTATTTTAACAACTTTTTTGTTGAATTTAAATTTACTGTAACATGAAGATTGCTTTTTTTCAGATAATATTTGTTCTTGAACTGTGCTAGGTTCTTCTTTGTTACACTCCTCAAGTAATGCATCGATTTCCTTATTGATAGTTTTTAAGTTTACGGAGTTTGGTTCATTATTATCTAACAATAGTTCATTTAATGGATATTTTTTATGATCAATTTTGTTAAGTATCAGATTATGTAAAAGATCATTTACTATTATATATTTATTTGATCTTTCAAACCATATAATATTTGTATCAACATCTATTTTTTCAGAAAAAAATAACGAGAAATCTTTAGTCATCTTATTTTAAAAAGTAAGAAATAAAAAAACCCTCACAAGGAGGGTTTTTTATAATAATATTAAATACATATTACTTCCCTTTAAGGAATGGAAGTCCAGTTTTTGTATTTTCAACTACAGTTTTACCAGCAGGAAGATCGCAAGCACCAGCTTTAGCTTCTTTTGCAAAGTAATAAATAGTCTGGTTTCTTCCTCCTTTTAATACTACGTCTTTTGAGTGAAGGAAGTAAGTTTTTCCTTTACTGTTTTGGTGTGAATAACCCATGTCTTTTAGTTTTTAAATTATTAATACCTAAATATAGGTTATTTTTTTACAAAAAAGAAGATTTTACTCATATAAATCTCATTTTTATTAACAATTTTTAATTAAATGCTGTTTTTTTTCTTCCCTGTAAACAATTTATAAATATTTTAAGAATTTAGTTTTTAGTCAAATTATAAAAACTTTCCACT
>VMCO01000078.1 GCA_008081325.1 Flavobacteriaceae bacterium | reverse complement strand
AACTTAGACAAAATATCCTCCCATGAATCTGATACTCAATTTTAATTAAAAAAAGTTAAATGAGCTATTAAATAATAGGATTTATCCCTTTACAGACCCAGCGGTTAAACCACCAGTAATCTGTTTTTGGAAGAATATAAACAATACAGCAATTGGTGTAGCTGCAATTACAGAAGATGCAGCAATAACGCCCCAATCTGCATTAAAATCGTCAACAAAAACAGTGTTGATGCCTACTGCAACAGTCCATAGGTTTACGTCCTTAAGGAATATCGCTGCCAATATAAAATCTGAATAAATTCCGATAAATGTAATTACAAAAATAACAACTAATATAGGACGCGATAACGGAACTATAATTCTGCTAAATATTTGATACTCTGTTGCTCCATCAACTTTTGCTGCTTCATCTAAAGAAGGAGAAATCGTATCCATAAAACCTTTTATTAACCAGGAGTTAAATCCTATAGAACCACCTAAATAAACAAGAATAAGTCCAAAGTGAGTTCCCAAACCTGCAATTGGCACAACATCACTGATTTGAAAAAACAAAAGATAAATAGCTACAAAAGCTAAGAATGAAGGAAACATTTGCACGATTACTAGTGTTAATAAACTTGCTCTTCTTCCTTTAAATTGAAGTCTTGAAAAAGCAAAAGCTGCAAGCGTACCTAAGAAAACATTAAAAATCCCTGCAACAAAAGCTACCTTGTAGGTATTAAACAACCATGTGAAATAAGGTACTAAAGGATCTCCAGATAATAGTTCATAATGCTCAAACGTAAACCCACTTGGTATAAGTTTAGAATTTGCTAAATTAGGAAAATCTGCAAATGAATTTGTTAGAACAAACAAAATTGGATAAATTGCAAAAGTTACAAATACTAAACCAACTAGATGTCTCCATCCAAATTCTTTAAACCACTTTATAAATCTAGATATTGCCATAAATCCTCTCTAGTCTTTTTGTATATCTGAATGACAACGCAGAAATAAGAAGTACTATACCAAAAACTATAATGGTTACACTAGACGCTAAACCAAATAAATTTCCTCTACCACCAGATATAGCAAGCTTGTATGTGAACGAAATCAAAATATCAGTCCACCCAACTGCTACCTCACTACCTATAACCGGTGGACCACCACCAGAAAGAAGAAAAATCAGAGTAAAATTATTAAAATTAAACGCAAATGATCCTATGAGTAGAGGTGAAATTGAAACCATTAGCAACGGAAATGTAATTCTCCAAAAAGATTGAATTCCAGTAGCTCCATCAACTTTTGCTGCCTCTATTAATTCCTTCGGGATAGATTGTAAAGCACCAGTTGTAATAAGAAACATATATGGAAATCCCAACCAAGTATTTACAAGAAGTACAGCTGCCCTTGCGCTTTCTTTGGTCTTTAGCCACTTTATTGGCTCTATGTCTAATAATTCATACAGTGGCCCTAGCCAACTATTAATAACTCCAAAGTCTGGATTTAACAAACCTTTCCAAACTAAAACAGAAACAAAAGCTGGTATTGCATAAGGCAATATAAAAAGTGATCTATAGACTCTTTGAAATTTTAACTTTTCTTTATTCAAAACAAGACTCAATAATAACCCAACAAAAAATGAGAAAAATACAGTAAGTAAGGCAAATTGAAATGTCCACTTTGTAACAAGGTTTAAAGGTCCCCTGATTCTTTGACTAGAAAATAATTTTTCATAATTTTCTAAACCAACAAATATTCTCCATCCAGGATCTATTTCTTTACCTTGACATACAAAGTTATCTCCATCAGAGGGACAAACGGCGTCATTGGAACCGTCTATGAGAGCATCTTTGCTCTCATCATAGGTATACAACTGTTTAGTAGAAGAAAGACGACCAGTTGATGAACCAAAAACAGAAATCTTGTATAATTTTGCTCTTGTATTTTTATTTATAACAAGCGACATCTCCTGCAAGGTTTCTGCATTAGCAATTTGTTCTTTTCCAGAAAGTTGATAAAAGCCCTCAGGAGCAACTATTTCACCATTAATTTTTAAAGATGGTTCGTGAGTGGCAATAATGGCTTCAGAGATATCCTCATCAAAAACTGCTTTACCAAAATATAAATTATCTTCATCTAAATCAGCAAAAAAATAAAAATCTAAATTTTGGTCTTGAAAAATATAAATATCAAATTCAACACCTTTCTGGTCTTCAGGTGTGTAAGTTCTATCTTCAAGGACTTGTATTGCTTGGGTTTTATTCAATATATGTCCAGTAGACCAATTTGTAAATGAAACATATGAGTTATAAATTGCAGGAAAAACAACAAAAGATATCATAAATAACATGCCTGGAAGAATCCATTTCATAGGCTTAAATCGATCAGTTAAATAAACAACGTTTATTAAAATTGTATTAATAATTATTAAAACAAGTAGAAACCATGACTCAAATGCTATTGAAAGAGGGATAGCATAAAATACTCCAGCATTAAATACTGCTAGAAAAATATACCTTAAAATTAAAGAAGTTTTCATAATGCAAGTCTACTAAAAAAAATTGGGGCTCAATAAGAGCCCCAATTAAAAAGATAATTCTTTTATTATCCTCCTGCTATTGCATTTCGGACTTGTTCAGCTGCTAATTTCATAGCATCAGTAGCAGAACTTACTGTAACACCAGTCTCTTCATTAGTACCATAATTTTGATCTCTAATAATTAACATAGCGTCACCTAATGGTCCCCATACATTTCCCATTTCTGGAATGTTTGGCATAGGAATACCATTAGCAGCACTAGCTGCAAAGACTGCTGCAACTGGATCAGCTGCTTCAACAACTGCAAATAAAGACTTTGTTGCTGGCAATCTAGGGTCAGCTTCGTACATTGACTGTTGAACTTCAACTGTAGCAAAGAAGTCAAGAATAAAGCTTTGTGCTAATACTTGCTTATCGCTGAAAGATGAAACCATAGCGCCTCTTACACCAACGAATGGTGTTGCTGCATTGCCATCAAACTGTGGAATTAAACCAACTCCATAGTTTACTGCGCTTGCATCATTTCTAGCCCATGGACCTGTCATCCAAAATAATGAACGACCTTCTTGGAATGCTGACATAGAACCACTGTAATCAGTAGATGCAACAGTTCCATTTTTAACTAGTCCATCAAGATATTCTGCAGAAGCTAAAGCTCCAGCATTATCTAAACCTACATCTGAGGCGTCAAAACCACCTTCTGAAGCAAATACATAACCTCCAGCTGATGCTACAAATGGGTGATTGTGGTAAGCGTCTCCGCCTCCTCCACCACCTGGTGCACCA
>VMCO01000151.1 GCA_008081325.1 Flavobacteriaceae bacterium | reverse complement strand
AAATCTTTTTTTAAGACCTCTAATATTGGTTTAGAAGGAATTTCAGATGTCGAATATATATTCAATTATTTTTCAAAAAATAAGTTAAACAAATCAGATATTATTTTTGATATTGGACTAGCAAGAGGAATTGACTATTACACTGGGGTAATATTTGAGGTTACTCCCCCAAAAAATATTAGCCTTGGGTCCATAGCTGGAGGAGGACGTTATGATGATTTAACCGAAATTTTTGGATTAAAGAACATGAGCGGTATTGGAATAAGTTTTGGTTTAGATAGATTATACCTTATTATCGAAGAATTAAATTTATTTCCTCCAATTCCAATTAACACTGTTAAAGTATTGGTTTTAAATTTTGGAAATAGTTTTTCTTATGATCTAATAGAAATTACCAATTATCTCAGGTTGAATAAAATTAATGCAGAATTTTATCCTGATGCAGTTTCGCTAAAGAAACAGCTTAATTATGCAAATAAAAACAAAATTCCATATGTAATATTTTACGGAGAAGAAGAAAAAGAGAACCTATGTTTTAACTTGAAGGATATGAATTCTGGAGATCAAAAATCTCTTACTAAAGATAAACTAATCAAAATTTTAAGCGAAAAATAGTAGCGAGACCGAGATTTGAACTCGGGACCTCCGGGTTATGAATCCGACGCTCTGACCAACTGAGCTATCTCGCCATTTACAAGAGGCAGCAAATATAAAATTTAAATTTTTTACATTCAACATATGTTTGATAAATTATTTAAATAAATCTTGCTTTTAAAAAGAATAAATGTATATATTACAACACTAATTTATTCAATATGAGTGACCGAATTAAGTTTGAATTAGAGTTTCCGATTAAGGTTTCTCAAAAGCTTTTATTTCAATATATATCAACTCCCTCTGGTTTATCAGAATGGTTTGCAGATAATGTAAATTCTAGAGGTGAAATTTTTATATTTATTTGGGATGATTCTGAAGAAAGTGCGAAATTAATTAGAAAAAATAATAATGAAAAAATTCAGTTTCAATGGTTAGATGATGAGGATACTGACTACTATTTTGAATTGAGAATACAATTCGATGAGATAACAAAAGATGTTTCATTGATAGTAACAGACTTTGCTGAAGATGAAGATGAAGTTGAAGAATCAAAATTATTATGGACAAATCAAATCTCGGATTTGAAAAAGGTTTTAGGCTCTACTTAATTGTTTTGTGGATCTTCTGGTGCATTTGACCATATTTTAAACCTTTCATCCATTTTTTTCATATTTTCTCCCCACATTTTTTTATAATCTCTTCTAAACATATTATTACTTTCATTTTTTTTAATGATCCAAGCACCATTCTTTATTTCATCAATTAATTGATCGTATGTCCAACCTGAGTATCCTGAAAAAAATTTAATCAATGGATTACCTAGTTTAGTTTTATTAATCATTTTAATACTTTCTTTAAAATCTCCTCCCCAGTAAAATTTATTATAAAAATTTATTCCCTTGCTAATTGACTGAGGGTAGGTATGTATAAAATATAGATTATCTTGATTAACAGGGCCTCCACTAAAAATTTTTATTTTTTTATTCAACACTGATTCTTGTATATCACTAAGTGTATACTCCATCTCTTTATTGACTATAAAACCAACTATTTCGTCTTTGTTAACTTCTGTAAGAATAACAACTGATCTGTTAAAATAATAATCACCTAGACTATCAGGACTAGAAATCAAAAAATCTCCTTTATTTATCATTTAACTTTCTCATATTTCTCTACTTGAAACCCGTTTAATAAAGATTTTGTGTCCATTCTTCTTTTTCCTTCAATTTTTAAATTATTAATCATTATAAACCCATCATTACATGCAATTTTTATTTTTCCTTTAACATGTATTAATTTCCCATTTTCTAAATTATGTTTTTCTAATAAGTAATCAGATTCGTATAAAATAGAATTTTTGGTTTCACCTGATTTAGTTATAAATGAAGTTTTAGCTCCAGGGTATGGATTTAATCCTCTTATCTTATTATAAATATCGATACAATTTTGATTCCAGTCTATTTTGATGTTTTCTTTATTGAACTTGTAAGCAGTATTAAGATTAGTTCTATGTTTTTGCTTTTTTCTAACTATTTTATTGTTAAGAATTCCTTTAATAGTCTTTTCCACAGTTAATCCGCCTATAAATTTTAATTTATCGTGTAACTCACCAGCATTAATTGTTTTGTCAATAATTATTTCATCTTGTAACAGCACATCTCCTGTATCTATTTTATCATCAATAAAAAATGTTGTAACACCTGTAGTCTTTTCATTATTTATTATAACCCAATTAATAGGAGCAGAGCCTCTATAATCTGGAAGAAGTGAAGCATGTAAGTTTATTGTGCCGTATTTTGGAATCCTCCAAATACTTTCGGGAATCATTCTAAATGCTACCACAATTATAAAATCTGGATCGATAGATTTTATTTTTTCTACAAATTCATCGTTTTTTAGATTTTTTGGTTGTAAACAATTTATATTGTTTTTTATTGCAAATTCTTTTACCGGTGAAAATTTTATTTTTAAACCTCTTCCAGAGGGTTTGTCAAAATTTGTAATAATAGTGTGTAAATTGAAAATATCATTTAAAATATTTAATGTGGGTATCCCAAATTCGGCTGTACCCATAAAAATTATTTTCACATTTTTATAATTCATTTGATGGTTTCAATTATAAAATTAACTCTAGCTTCAACAGATTCTTCTGGTAAAACTAAAAACTCATAGCCTAATTCAGAATATGTTTTTTTTAAATATTTATTTATAATTTTTAATTCTTCATAGCTTTCATATCTTTCTTCATCATTTTTATAAATTTCTTTCCAAGGTTCAGCTATAAAAATATAATCATATTTGAATTTTTTTGAAGCTAAATCAAACTCTTTTCCAAATGAAACTTCTTTATAATTTAAATATGCTAAAATATCTGGAATTCCTCTATCAAAAAAAATATTATCAAAATTTAGCTGGCTAGCTTCTTCAAATTGTTGAACTCTATTATTTAAAAGTATTTCAGAAAATTTAATAGGATCTGATAAAAACAGTTGATCATGTCCTAATTGTTTGTATTTTTTTATAATTTCTCGGGAGCTTTCATGGAATACACAATGACCAATATTCTCTAATTTCTTAATAATAGAAGTCTTTCCAGTTCCTGGACCACCAGTGATTACAACTTTCATTATAATTTTTTTATAAAATTCGACATTAATGTTTAAACTGGAAAAATAATTAGCAATATATTTGTTGTTTAATATGAACAAAGAGAGCAAAGATTTTTATAAAAATTTAAAAAAACTTCTT
>VMCO01000037.1 GCA_008081325.1 Flavobacteriaceae bacterium | reverse complement strand
ATGCTATTAGACAAGTACAAACTGAGATTGCTAAAAAGAAGTCTGAAAAAGGTGAAGAAGCAACAGATGAATTAGTTCTTGGAGTTATATCCTCATATGTTAAAAAAATGACAAAAGCTGTTGAGGAATATAATTCATTAGGTGATAGAGGCACAGAAATGGCAGATAAGATTCAATTTGAGATAGATTTTCTAAGTGGATGGCTGCCAGAGCAACTAAGTGAGGAAGAGGTTGTAGCAATCATCGATGAAGTACTTTCTGAAATGGGAGATGTTGATATGTCTCAAATGGGTAAGATAATCGGTGCTGTAATGGCAAAAGCAGATGGGCTTGATGGATCTGTAGTAAGCAAATTAGTAAAGGAAAAAATCTCATAAATTAATTTGAAATAGAATTTTTTCTATTTAAAGTCTTTATGTGGGTGGCTTAAAAAAACTTTTTTTTATATATTTTTTTCTATAAGTTTATTAATTATTTTAATTCCCATAGATTCAACTGTTGAAGGCAATGCAAATTCTAATAATTCATTAATACAAGAGTGTATTCAAAAAAATTATAAAAATACAGACTTCTTAGTTGTTAGAAATATACAGAAATTTTTATATGGTGAGAACTTTTATGATGGAAAAATTAGTGGATACTTTGATGACAACCTTTTAAACAGTATTAAAAAATTTCAAGAATTTGTAGGTATTCGCATTGATGGAATTATGGGTCCTTCAACACACAAAGCTATGACAGCTTATAACAATTGCACAGGAATAGTTGAGGCAGATTTAAAGCAATGTTCAGGATATATGGCATACAAAGAATGCACTTTTTTTGTAAATGCTTTAAAAATATCTGAAGATTTATCTACAACTACAACAACAGTCTATGAACCAGTGTGTGATGATGAAACTTTTAAGCCCTACACGCTCTATACAGAATCAGGAAATGCAAACACGGTCATGTCTTGTAGGAACGAATCAGACGCATTAGAAGCCGGTTATGTATACTACAGCAATCCAGCACCACCTTCATCAGGTAGTTCAAGCTCTAGTTCCGGTTCACTAACAATTTCAAATTTAAATGGAACAGTCTCAATAGATGAAAATCAAAAATCTGTTGTTACTATATCTGCAAATGGCACAGGGGGACTATCGTATGCTCTTTCTGGAACAGATGCTCACTTAATGTCTGTTAACTCAAGTGGTGTGGTGACTTTAAATTCAAATGCTGATTATGAACAAAAAACTTCTTATACAGCTACTGCTACCGTTACCGATAGCGTAGGTTCAACATCTAAAACGCTATCAGTTAGTGTTGCTGACATAACAGAATATCCAACTATCAATATTCGTTCTTGGTATGACGATGTTACTTTGCCTAACTGTACAGATAATATTATCGTAGACAATTCTGTTATTTGTGGGATAAGAACGCCTGCATTATTAGCTGCTGAGATGGATTCAACAGAATTATGGCAAAATCATAAATTAAGTAGTAGCGATGTAAGTTTAAGAGTAAATATGTTAACTCCATCTGAATGGACTTCATTAACTTCGACCGAGAGCAATTATATAACAGCTGGATCATATTCTTCCTTACAGATTTTTACAGGTTCTGAACAGATAAATAAAGACAGGGTGAGGTACGGAATCCATGTTCAACATTTAGTCGATTCTTGGGATGGTTCTTGTTCCGCATATGTAGGAATTGATCCAAAGAATCATATGAGATCAAGGGGAGTTATTAAGTCAAATGGTTGTTATGCTCATGAGTTGGGACACTCATTAGGGTTATTACATGCAGTAAACCAGGCTTCAAATGCAGCAAACTATACTTCTGGTACATATTATTACGGTTATTATGACTCAACAAACAATATAGGAACAACAATGTCTTACGACGGATTGGGT
Source organism: Flavobacteriaceae bacterium (assembly GCA_008081325.1). Classification (GTDB taxonomy): domain Bacteria; phylum Bacteroidota; class Bacteroidia; order Flavobacteriales; family Flavobacteriaceae; genus MED-G13. The sequence goes on along the minus strand of VMCO01000037.1, from coordinate 1,472 downwards.
TGTTTTATGTACTCGAATCCTGATAGGTTATGTCCAACTCAGGCTGAGAGAGACGCCCGAGAGGCAGAAGGTTTGTATGACCCTACTATGACGGATCCAAGTACATTTATAGATGGAACCTGGGGCTCTATACCCGCAGGCTCTAGTCAGGCAGACTCAGCAAGATATTTAGAAGAAAACGTACTCATATATGAAAGGATGATACCTAAAACAAATTATGGTGAAACTATTGGGAGCGAATATGTAAGTACACGATCACTATTTCCACAATTTGATGGAGCTAGTGCTTCTTATAGTTATACAGAAAACTTACCAGACTTAACCACACCAGATACTTTGACAATGTACACAACCATGGGTAGTGATGTAACAGAAAATTCTGTTACTTATAAAAATTTGTCTTGGTGCAGTGTTCAAAATTGTGACATTATTTATGGAAACCCATTTGCTTGGGAAGAGAAAACTGGATATAACGCAAGAGTTGGTTATCAATTTTATTTAAATCAAGGAAATGTTTCTTTAAAGAGAGCTAAGCCCATTTATGAATTTTCAACAAATACAAATGCTAATCATATAAACTATCCAACTCCTTGTTTACAGGTGAATAAATATATGACTGTTGGTCAATACTTAGAGACTGATTGTACAAGCAATAGGGAAGATATATTTCCAGGCAGTACACCAACTGATTTTGACAATTGGAATTTTACAAACGTAGTGTCTAAGGAATTAGTTGTTACACCTTATGGATCATTTGACGCGTATAAAATAATCACATCTCATTCAAGGTATTCTTATGGAACAAATGGCAATGATTATTCGCGTCCAATTGTAGATCATAACAAACTAATTTTCTGGGTCGCTCCCGATGTGGGAATTGTTATGTTTGAAGATGAACAACATAGAAGATGGAAACTGACAGCCATGGATTCTGATGGCGATGGTACTGACAACGCATCAGACACAGATGACGATAATGACGGTGTACTAGATGTTAATGATGCACTCCCATTAGACCCTAACTCCAGCACGGATAATAACAATGATGGCCGTGCTGACGAGGATGAATAATTCAAAAAATAAGTTGTTGTTTCAAAAAAATTAGCATTTATCCTTACTAATTATGAAAAATAAATCATATTCTGTTGCAGTTCTAGGTGCGGGTAATATTGGATCTGCTGTAATTGAGCGTCTAGAAGATCTTGATAATGAAATAGTTGAGATTGATCTTAAAAGTGTTTTAGTTTCAGATATATCTAAAGAGAGAACTTTTAACACTGATATAGCGACTGACAATTTTGAAGATATTTTAAATGATGATTCAATAGATTTAGTTATAGAGGTACTTGGTGGTGTCGAGCCTGGAAAAGAATACATAAAGGCACTTCTGAGTAATGGAAAAGCAGTTATCACTGCTAACAAAGACATAATTGCAGATTGCGGAAATGAACTCGTTCAATTAGCTCAGGAAA
>VMCO01000065.1 GCA_008081325.1 Flavobacteriaceae bacterium | reverse complement strand
CAATGTCATTTTGAAGAATTTTTTTCCCTTTTAAAACTGGTGAGAAAAATAATAGTGAAGTAATTATAAATAAAATAATTACTGAAAAATGTTTTAATATATTAATCTTAGTCGATTTCTTCATAATCAACATAATCGCCTAGTTTATCAGACTTAGATTTATTTTTATTTGGCATCTTATCTATAGAAACTTCACCTTCTTTTTTATTTGAATTTGAATTACTTTGATAATTAAACTGATTTCTAGCTACTTTTTTTAATAAAAACATATAAAAAATTCTAGAAATTAATTTAAACCCAAAATAAAATAGAATTAGAAAAAAAATAAATTTCATCTCTGTGATTTTTTAGCAAATTTACGATTATAAGAATTCAAAAAAAGTTAATATCTTATTAAATTATTAGATTTATCTTTGAATTAACATAATTGATATGAATAGACTATTAGTTTTTTTTCTTTTAATTTTTCTTTTAAAAATCAACTTAGGATATTCACAATTCACAGATATAATTAATTCAAATAGACCAGGAAATTCATCCGGTGCATTCTCTGTGGGTAAAGATATATTACAACTTGAAAATGGCTTCTATTTTACAAACGAAAAACATCAATTATTAAATTACGATATTGAAGGTTATGGAACAGAATTCAAGATTAGATATGGTTTTCTTTATGAAAAACTAGAAGTGATCATAAGCGGAAATTATCAATCTGACAATTTATCAGACAATAGATATAATCCAGCAAATAACATTAACAGAAAAAATTTCAAAAAGTTTAAAATTGGTGCTAAATATTTGATATATGATCCGAAAAAAGGAATTACTGAAAAGCCTAATGTATATAGTTATTTTGCTGATAAAAAATTTAAATGGAAAAATCTAATACCTGCCATTTCAGTATATGGTGGATTAAATATAGATTCGAAAAACAATCCATTTGTTAGTTCTAATGTCAGTGGAATAAGTCCTTCTCTAGCAATCTTTACTCAAAGTAATTTCACAAATAGGTCTGTGATTACAACAAATGTAATATTTGAAAGAATAGGTTCTAATCAAAATGACTTTGAATACATAATATCACTAACACACGCATTTAACGAAAGTTTTATTGGATTTATAGAAACTCACGGAATTAAAAGTGATTTCTATGCTGACAATAAATTAGGTTTTGGAGTCGCTTACCTTTTTAACGATAATCTTCAATTAGATTTAGGTGCAATTTTAAACTTTAAAGATACTCCTAAAATATTTCAAATGAGTTTAGGAGTTAGCTACAGACTTAATTTATATAAGGAATCATGATAGAGATAAAAAAAGTTTCAGATAAAAAAGATTTATTAAGTTTTGTAAAATTCCCCTTTAAATTATACAAAGAATCTAAATATTGGGTGCCCCCAATAATAGATCAGGAAATTAATAGTTTTAACAAAGATTTAAATCCAAACCTCAAAAATTCAGATGTAGAATTATATATAGCAATTAAAGAAAATGATATCGTGGGAAGAATTGCTGTGATAATAAATTGGTATGAAGTTAATGAACAAAAAACCAGTAAGATAAGATTTGGATGGTTTGACTTTGTTGATGATTATAATGTAAGCAAGCGACTGCTAGAAAAAGTTGTTGAATCAGGTAAGAAAAATAAGTTGAAATACATGGAAGGACCAATGGGCTTTAGTAATTTAGATAAAGTTGGTGTTTTGACTAGTGGATTTGATGTTATCGGTACTATGATTACCTCCTATAATCACAGCTATTATAAAAATCATTATGAAAAGTTTGGATTAACACCTGAAAAAAACTTTCATGAAAAAACATTTATGTTTGAAGATATTGACACTACCTATTACGAAAAAATGAGTAGAATTGTTAAAACCAGGAATAAATTAAATGAGGTAAATTTTAATTCTACTTCTGAAGTTATGAAAAGGACAAATGAAATGTTTGATCTTTTTAACAAGTCTTATGAAAAACTATCTTCATTTGTAAAGATAAGTGATGATCAAAAAGAGTTTATGAAGGAAAAGTACATTAAATTTATTAATCCTGAATATATAAAGTTTGTAGAAAATGAAAAAAAAGAAATTGTTGCTTTCGCTATTATCATGCCTTCTTTTGCAAAGGCACTACAAAGAATGAATGGAAAACTATTTCCATTTGGCTTTTTAAATTTATTATACGCTAAGAGATTTAATAAGGACGTAAATCTATACCTAATAGGTATTGATCCAGAATATCAAAAACTAGGAGTAACAGCAATTATATTTAACGCATTTATTCAAACATTAAAAAACAAAGGCATACAAGTTTGTAGAAGGACACCAGAACTTACCGACAATATTTCAATTGATAAAATTTGGAAAAATTTTGATCCAAAATTAATAAAGACACGATCAACTTATAGACTGGATCTTAACTAACCTAATTTTTCAGATAATTTTTTATAAACTCCAGTCACAAGTCTTTCTCTAATTGAGGAAAATGCTTCTAGGGTTTCCTCGATATCATCAAAATTATGAGAAGCAGTAGGAATTAATCTTAATAGAATTAACCCCTTAGGTATCACTGGGTAAACAACAATGGAACAAAAAATTCTATAATTTTCCCTCAAATCTTTTACTAGCGCCATAGCCTCTGGAACAGAACCTTTTAAATATACAGGTGTAACACAACTTTGAGTTGTACCTATATCAAAACCTCTTTCTTTTAAGCCAGACTGAAGTTTATTAACGTTTGCCCACAACTTTTGTTTAAACTCTGGTCTAGTTCTTAGCATTTCTAATCTTTTCAAAATTCCTTCAACTAATTGCATTTGTAAAGATTTTGCAAAAACCTGAGATCTCATATTGTATTTTAGGTAATCAATAATTTCTTTATCAGAGGCGATAAACGCACCTGTACTTGCCATTGATTTGGCAAAAGTGGCAAAATAAACATCAATTTCATTCTGAACTCCTTGCTCCTCACCTGCTCCAGCACCTGTATCACCTAAAGTTCCAAAACCGTGAGCATCATCAACCAGAAGTCTAAAATTGAATTTTTTCTTCAATTCAACTATTTCTTTCAATTTACCCTGCTCTCCACGCATACCGAAAACACCTTCAGAAATTACCAAAATACCACCGTTAGTTTCATTTGCTATTTTAGTTGCTCTAGTTAAATTCTTTTCAAGACTTTCCATATCATTATGCTGATACGTAAATCTTTTTCCAAGATGGAGTCTAACTCCGTCAATAATACATGCATGAGAGTCTATATCATAAACAATAACATCATTTTTACTAACTAAGGAGTCAATGGTAGATAAGATGCCTTGATATCCAAAATTAAGCACATACACAGACTCTTTTTTAACAAAGTCAGCTAATTCATTTTGAAGTTTTTCATGTATATCCGTAGTACCAGACATTAATCTTGC